>CAZGZH010000156.1:0-4818 GCA_964529645.1 uncultured Flavobacteriaceae bacterium | reverse complement strand
GAAATACCTGAAGATATAAAAACGGCACCACGTAATATTTGGAATCCTATAATGATTGCCCTTTTGATATCTGTACCACTTGCTTTAATGGTTCTTAAAATGAGTGGCTTACAATGATTTTATAGAACGCTGATGACGCTGATTTCTATGATTTTTGCTGATGAATAATAATTTAAGGTTCAGGATTTCACTATAAGTGAAGCCCTGAATATAATTGATATGATGACTTTGACTCATCGTATCAATACTTTAGAAAGTATTTACTAATTTTTTTAACCAAACTAGGCCCTTGGTAAATAAACCCTGTAAAAAGTTGAATTAAATCGGCGCCAGCCTCTAGTTTTTCTTGGGCATCATTTGCCGAATGAATACCGCCAACACCTATAATTGGAAAGGCTTTTTGTGATTTTTCTGACAAAAACCGAATAACATCTGTAGCACGATTCGTTAAAGGTTTACCACTCAAGCCACCTGTTTCTCTTTTATTATCTGACACCAATCCTTCTCTAGAAATAGTGGTATTGGTTGCAACGATGCCTGCAATTTTAGTAGTATTTACAATATCAATAATATCTAAAAGCTGCGCATCTGTTAAATCTGGGGCTATTTTTAATAAAATAGGTTTGGGTTTTTCTTTCTTATTATTTTTATTTTGAAGCGATTGTAAAATATGAGTCAGTGGTTTTTTATCTTGTAAAGCCCGTAAATTTGGGGTGTTGGGTGAGCTGACATTCACCACAAAATAATCGACTACCTTAAAGAGCTTGTTAAAACAAATCAAATAATCATCTACAGCCTTTTCGTTGGGTGTGGCTTTGTTTTTACCAATGTTACCACCAATAATAATATCGGTTTTACGATGCTTTAATCTTTCGGCTATCATATCTACCCCATCATTATTAAAGCCCATTCGGTTAATTAAAGCTTGGTCTTTTTTTAATCTGAATAAACGTGGCTTTGGATTACCAGATTGTGGTTTTGGTGTGACCGTGCCTATTTCTATAAAACCGAATCCAAAGGCAGATAATTCGTCGAATAGTACCGCATTTTTATCAAACCCAGCTGCCAAACCTACAGGGTTTTTAAAGCTTAGTCCGAAAAGGTTTTTTGCTAATTTTTTATCGGCTACTCCAAATTGTCTATTAACCAAGCTAAAAACACCCGGAATCTTAAACAATATTTTAAGTGTTGCAAAAGTAATGTGATGAATTAGCTCTGGGTGAAAGCAGAATAATATGGGGCGGATTAAAATTTTATACATTTTATAAAGACCCTTCGACTACTCCCGATAATTATCGGGACAGGGTGACATTTGGTTTCTTATTAAACTTCGCTTCCACCATAGGGCGGAAAGTCGGGGTGAACATTTAAATTTCTAACAATATAATTTAGAGATTCCTCGTCGTTCCATTCCGATATTTATCGGGATTGGAGCTCTGTCGGAATGACAATCAAATTTATCTTAAACTTACACCCAACTTACTTTCGAAAGCTTGTTGCAATTTAGACATAATAGCTTCTATTTGTTTTTCTTCTAATGTTTTTTCTGAGTCCTCTAAAACAAAACTTACTGCATAAGACTTTTTACCTTCAGGCAAGTTTTTGCCTTGATACACGTCAAATAAATCGACTGATTTTAAATAAGTGCGTTCTGTTTGTTTCGCTAAATTATAAATATCTAAAAAGCTCACTTTTTCATCAATCATCAAAGCTAAATCACGTTTTACTTCTGGAAATTTAGAAGGTAACACCACACTAATACTTTTATTTTGCGCTATTTTTAAAATGTTATCCCAATTAAAATCGGCATACAAAATGGCTTGTTTAATACCAAATTCTTTAATAATTGCATTCTTTACAAGGCCTAAATCTACCAATTTAATCTTACCCAAACTCAAGCTTATACCTTCAGAAAAAACATCGTTTTTAGTGGGTCTCGATTTTAAACTGGTAACACCAATTCTATCAAGCAAACTAGTAACTATCCCTTTTAGGAAAAAGAAGTCAGATTTTTGAGCTGGCACATTCCAAGCCGCTTGTGTTTTGTTACCTGTTACAAAAAGGCTTAAATGTTTATCTTCTTGATACTTATCTTGATATTTATGATAGGTTTTACCAAACTCAAAAAGTTTTAAATCCTTATTTTTACGATTGATATTGAATAAAATAGTTTCTAATCCGCTAAACAACAAAGACTGTCGTAAAACAGATAAATCTTGACTTAAAGGATTTAAAATGGTTACGTTGGCGTCATTATTTAATTGATCTGATAAATTGGCGTATTCTGGTTTTGTAAGTGAATTGGCCATTGTTTCGTAAAACCCTTGGCTAATAAGCTGAGTTGTAATGGTTTTTTGAATATGCTCATTTTTTTGTTCTTGAGAAGACGTAATTGACATATTCAACTTTTCGGAAAAATCGACATTATTATAACCGTACACTCTTAATACTTCTTCTATAACATCAACCTCTCGTGTAACATCTACCCTATAAGCTGGGATTGTAAGATTGAGACCAGACTCTGTATGATTGTTTATTTTAATATCGAGTGAAGCCAATATGTTTTGCACTTCTTCTGACGGGATAATATGACCGATTAATTTATTGAGGCGATTGTAAGATAAAAATATTTGGAAATCGTCTATTTTATGTGGATAAATATCTATTACTTCTGAAGTTATTTTACCACCCGCTAATTCTATAATTAAGTTGGCAGCACGTTTAATGGCATATTCTGTTATATTGGGGTCAATACCACGTTCGAAACGGAAAGAGGCATCTGTATTTAAAGCGTGACGCTTGGCTGTTTTTCGAATACTTACAGGATTAAAATAGGCGCTTTCTAAAAATACTGAAGTTGTATTCTCAGTAATTCCAGATTCAATACCGCCAAAAACACCGGCAATACACATTGGTTTTTCGTCGCCATCGCAAATCATTAAATCTTCTTCGTGCAATTTTCTTTCAACACCGTCTAAAGTTGTAAAAAGCGTGTCCTTTTTTAATGTTTTTACAATGACTTTATTTTTGCTGATTTTATTCGCATCAAAAGCGTGAAGGGGTTGCCCCACGTCGTGTAAAACATAATTTGTTATATCTACAATATTATTGATAGGTGTTAAACCAATAGTCTTAAGTTTGTTTTGCAACCATTTTGGTGATTCAGAAATTTTAATACCGCTAATGGTTAAACCAACATATCTTGGAGCACGTTTGTTATCTTGAACGTCAATATCTATTTTAAAAGTATGATCGTCTACGTGGAAATCGCTTACAGATGGTGTTATTAATTCGGCTGTAATATTTTGTTGTATTAAACCGGCTCTCAAATCGCGCGCTGTACCCAAATGACTCATCGCATCGGCGCGATTGGGTGTCAACCCAATCTCTATCATATAATCGGTTTCTATATCAAAAACTTCAGCAGCAGCTAAACCGGGTTTAAGGGTCTTGTCTAGAATCATAATGCCGTCATGCGCAGTGCCCAAACCTAATTCGTCTTCGGCACAAATCATGCCGAAACTTTCTTCGCCACGTATTTTACTTTTCTTTATTTTAAAGCCATTGCCTTTTTCATCGTATAAAGTAGTGCCAACAGTAGCTACTGGTACTTTTTGACCTTTATCTACATTAGGCGCACCACAAACAATTTGTACAGATTCGCCATTCCCTAAATCAACAGTAGTTACTTTTAATCTATCTGCATTAGGATGTTTTTCGCAAGTCAAAACTTTACCTACAACAACGCCTTTAAGGCTTCCTTTTATACTTTCTACAACTTCTACACCTTCTACTTCTAAGCCTAAATCGGTTAAAATTTCACTGGTTTTTTCTATATCTAAATCAATTGGCAAATATTCTTGTAACCACTTGTAAGAAATCTTCATGCTTTTTTACTTAATTTTAATTGGCAAAGATAAACAATCCTATTAAGAGATTCTCAACCTCTTAATACTATTTTTAATTGTGTGCAATGGGTTTTATATATTGATAAAATTTACTACTTTGCAAACTCCAAAATTTCATCTTATGCCCAAGAATATATCGCGCCTCTTTGATTTTGCTTATTATCAATTAGAAAATGGTGGATTAGAAAATGCATTTGCTTATAAAAAAAATGGGGAGTGGGAATACACTTCTACAAAATCCTTTCTCGAAAAAGCTAATAAAGTTAGTAGAGCTCTTTTAAAACTCGGTATTAGTCCTAATGATAAAATTGCCGTCATTTCTAGTACTAACCGTACAGAGTGGAATATTATGGATGTAGGTGTTTTACAAGTCGGCGCTCAAAATGTACCTATTTACCCTACAATTGCGGCCTCAGATTACGAATATATTTTTAATCATGCTGAGGTTACGTATTGTTTTGTTTCTGATGAAGAAGTCTATCAAAAAGCTTTAAAGGCTAAAGAAAATGCGCCAAAACTTAAAAATATTTATGCGTTTAATGATATTAAAGGTTGTACAAATTGGTCAGAATTTTTAAAACTTGGCGATGATGACGCGCTACAAGTAGAAGTAGAAAAAAGAAAAGATGCCGTAAAACCTTCTGATTTAGCTACTTTTATTTACACTTCTGGCACAACGGGAAAACCCAAAGGGGTTATGCTAACCCATAATAATATTGTGACTAACGTTTTGGCTTCTAGTCATAGGTTTCCTAAAATTGAAAATGGCCCTAAAGCTTTGAGCTTTTTACCTGTTTGTCATGTTTTTGAACGCATGATTCTGTACTTATATCAATATTTAAATATCTCAATATATTTTGCAGAAGGTATCGATAAAATAGGGGTCAATATTAAAGAATTACAACCCGAT
>CAZGZH010000155.1:0-4820 GCA_964529645.1 uncultured Flavobacteriaceae bacterium | reverse complement strand
TATTGAAAGTTATCCAGTTAATAAATGATGCAAGTTATAACTATTTAAATAACTTGCATCATAAAATATCTATTTAGAATAATGAAGAGAATATACCATAAATGCCTCTTCCATTGTTGGAATATCTCTTCCGCCTGCAGAAACGACACCCCAATATATAAACCACCCAATATCAAAAGCAAAAGAACCCCCATTATATTTTTTAAGATCAGTACTATTAATTTCTTGTACATTAAAATTTTCTAAATTTTTCATTTCTGATTCATTTTAAATTAATAATTCCCAGAAATACCTGTTTTGAAATCATCCCAATCGTTAACAATCGCAGTAGCAGCTACAATAATTAAGCCTATTGCGAGTACGGTTAAGTCGTCAATACCAAACAAACCTCCCTCAGTTTCTCTAATTTCTTGAGCGTTCAACGTTTGAACGCCATAATTTTCTAAATTTTTCATAAAAATAATAATTTTAATTAAACATTTTGTTTGTTTACCAAAACTTTAAAATGTGCACCTTTTTTGTTTTGATAGGGCTAAGGTAGGCGCGTCCACTCTAATCGCATTAGAGTAAAGAAATTATATCAATATTTAACTCATTAATCAAAACAGACCTAGCAGGTATCGCAAACCTGCTAGGTCTAAATATTAATCGCTCTTAAATCCTAATTCTAAAATCAAAAATCGTCAATCAATTTTCCGTAACTTTGTGCTTCTATAAAAGAAACCTATGATACAATCTATGACTGGTTATGGTAAAACCGAAGTATTATTAGCTACTAAAAAAATTAGCTTAGAGATCAAAGCGCTCAACTCGAAAAATCTCGATTTAAATGTCCGTATGCCATCACTTTATAAAGAAAAAGAACTCAATATTCGTAAAAGCATTGCCCAATTGGTAGGAAGGGGAAAATTAGAATGTTCAATTTATATTGAGCAAACAGGGATAGAAGCTTCAGCCAGTTTAAATGCAGACGTCATAAAAAAGTATATGGCCGAATTAGAAGGTTTGGTACCCAACGAACCTATTGAACATTTAAAAATGGCGGTTAAATTACCCGAAGTTCTAAAAACAGAAAAGGAAGATTTAGATCCAGCCGAATGGCAAACCATAGAAAAAGCATTAACCGAAACACTTTTAAAATTTAACGCTTATCGTACGGATGAAGGCGTTTCTTTAGCGAAAGATATATCACAAAACATCGTTTCAATTCAACAAAATTTAGAAGCTGTTTTAACACAAGAGCCCAACAGAATAAGTGCTAAAAAAGAACGTCTTAGAAAGGCTTTAGCCGATTTAAATCAGCAAATTGACGAAAATCGTTTTGAGCAAGAACTCATCTATTATATCGAAAAACTGGATATTAACGAAGAGGAAGTCCGCCTTAAAAACCACTTAAACTACTTTACAGAAGTTTTAAACGAGCCCCAATCTAATGGTAAAAAACTGGGCTTTATTGCCCAAGAAATGGGACGCGAGATAAATACTATAGGCTCTAAAGCCAATGATGCTACGATGCAACAAAGTGTTGTAAAAATGAAAGACGCACTTGAAAAAATAAAGGAACAACTTTTAAATGTGCTTTAAATATGACGGATACAAAACAAGGTAAACTCATCGTTTTTTCGGCACCTTCGGGTTCGGGTAAAACAACTATCGTCAAATATCTTTTACAACAAAAAGAGCTCGGTTTGGGTTTTTCTATTTCGGCGACGTCGCGTCCTTTGCGCGGTAAAGAAGTAAACGGAAAAGACTATCATTTTATATCGCCCCAAGCTTTTAAAAAACACATTTCTCAAAACGATTTTGTAGAATACGAAGAAGTTTATACCGATAATTTTTACGGCACGCTTAAATCTGAAGTCGAACGCATTTGGGCACTAGGCAAGCATGTTATTTTTGATATTGATGTAATAGGTGGGCTTAATATTAAGAAACAGTTTCCAAAAAAAACCTTAGCTGTTTTTGTACAACCACCTTCTGTAGCTGTTATGGAACAACGTTTGCGCAATCGCAATACAGAAACCGAAGCGAAGATAAAAGAACGTGTAGCAAAAGCTGCAAAAGAACTGGCTTTTGCCAAAGATTTTGACCTTATTTTACTTAACGACGTTTTAGAAGATGCTCAAAAAGAAGCTTATAAATTGGTTAAAGATTTTTTAGAAAAATAACATGAATATCGGACTCTATTTTGGCACTTTTAACCCCATTCACGTAGGGCATTTAATCATTGCCAATCATATGGCAGAATACACCAACTTAGACCAAGTGTGGTTTGTGGTGAGTCCGCAAAACCCTTTTAAACAAAAAATGACACTTTTGGCAGATTACCACCGCTATCAATTGGTGCAAATTGCCACAGAAGATTTCAAAAAATTAAAGCCCTCTAAAATAGAATTCGACTTGGGGATACCGTCTTATACAGTCAATACTTTGGCATATTTAGCAGAAAAATATCCAGAGGATAATTTCAATTTGATAATGGGCGAAGACAATTTAAACAACTTCCATAAATGGAAGAATTACGATTATATTTTAGAAAATCATCATTTATATGTGTATCCAAGATTGACTTCTCTCTTAAAGGATGTAACTTTAAAAAATCACACGCACGTACATCTTATCGATGCGCCTGTAATTGAAATTGCCGCTACACAAATCCGTAAAGCTATTGCGAAAAAAGAAGAGGTAAGACCCTTGTTACCTTGTAAAGTTTGGCAGTATATTGACGAGATGAATTTTTACAAATAGTCCATCGCTACTTTCTGACTTAAAAATACATTGTATCTTTGTTATTTATGAGTAAAGTCAAAAAACAAAAAGAAAAGAAAATTAAGAAAAAGCTAACCCGCAAATACAGGTTGGTAATCTTAAACGAAGACTCTTTTGAAGAACGCATTTCTTTTAAGATTAACCGTTTAAATATATTAATTTTAGGGGGTGTTTTTTCTATTTTACTTATCAGTTTGACCTCTGTAATTATAGCCTATACACCTCTTAAAGAATATATTCCAGGCTATTCGTCAACAGCTTTAAAACAAAAAGCCACCCGATTGGTTTATAAATCAGATTCGTTAGAACGTGTTTTAAGTATCAACAATGCTTATTTAGAATCTATCAGAAAAGTATTATCTGGCAAAATAGACACATTCCCTGCTTTTAATAAAAATATTGCTCTAAATACACAGCAAAAAGACATAGATGAAAAACAGTTAATACCCTCTGAAAAAGATTCCGTTTTTAGAGACCAAGTAGAGTTAGAAGATAGATTCACCCTTTTTAATAAGGCTACTAAAAAGACAAAAGTTGTTTTCTTTGCCCCTATTTTAGGAAAAATAACCCAAGGCTTTGACATAAAAACAAAGCATTACGCCATCGACATTACAGCCAAGACAGGTACGCCTGTAAAAACGGTTGCCGATGGCACTGTTATTTTTGCCGAATGGACAGCCGAAACAGGTTATGTTATTATTATAGAACACACCAATGGTTTTTTATCTGTTTATAAACACAATGCTATTTTGCTTAAAAAACAAGGCGATTTGGTTATAACAGGCGAAGCTATAGCAACAGTTGGTAATACGGGTGAATTTACCACAGGGCCTCATTTACATTTTGAACTTTGGAACGATGGGTATCCTATAGACCCTTCACAATTTATAGACTTTGAATAATGAGTTTAAAATCTGCCATAGCCAAAATTTACGCCAAACAGGTTGCTAAAAAAGTCTATAAATGGGCTGAAAACCCTCTCAAGACACAACAAAAAATATTAGCATCTCTTTTAAAAGAAGCGCAAAACACCTCTTTTGGCAATGAGCATAATTTTAAAGATATCACTTCTTATGACGCTTTTAAAAAGGCCGTTCCGGTAAGAGATTACGAAGCTTTAAAACCCTATGTAGATAAAGTTGTAGCGGGAAAAGAGAATATTTTATGGCCCGATAAACCACTTTACTTCGCCAAAACAAGTGGCACAACTTCTGGGGCTAAATACATCCCCATTACAAAAGAATCTATGCCGCATCATATTCAGGCTGCCAAAGAGGCTTTGTTACTTTACATTGCCAGTACAGGTAAAGCCGATTTTGTAGATGGTAAGATGATTTTTTTACAAGGGAGTCCTGTTATTGGCGAAACCAATGGTATTAAAACAGGGCGTTTATCGGGGATTGTGGCGCATTATGTCCCTAAATATTTACAAAATAACAGGATGCCCAGTTGGGATACAAATTGCATTGACGATTGGGAAACCAAAGTTACAGCTATTGTAAATGAAACCATTACAGAAGATATGCGCTTAATTAGCGGTATTCCATCTTGGGTTCAGATGTATTTCGAAAAGCTCAAAGCTAAAGCTGGTAAAAACGTCAGTGACATTTTTAAGAACTTCAATCTCTTTGTTTACGGGGGTGTTAATTATGAGCCCTATCGTCAAAAGATGGAAGATTTAATTGGTAGAAAAGTAGACAGTATTGAGTTGTATCCGGCTTCAGAAGGCTTTTTTGCCTATCAAGATGTGCAAGATAATAAAGGCCTATTACTACTACTCAACAGTGGCATTTTTTACGAATTTGTAGAAGCCGACACTTTTTTTGATGACAAACCTAATCGCATTAGTTTAAAAGATGTAAAATTAGGCGTCAATTATGTTTTGATAATTTCTACTAACGCGGGTTTATGGGCTTATAATATTGGCGATACCGTTGTGTTTACGTCATTAAAACCGTATAAAATTGTCGTAACAGGACGTCTTAAACATTTTATTTCGGCTTTTGGCGAACACGTTATTGGCAAAGAGGTAGAACAAGCTTTACAAGAAG
>CAZGZH010000154.1:0-4825 GCA_964529645.1 uncultured Flavobacteriaceae bacterium | reverse complement strand
TAATATAATATAAAGTTATTGGGAAACGGGAAGCTGTAGAAGAAGTTGTAAAAGCCATTCAGCGTTACCGCGTAGGTCTTAAAGACCCTAATAAACCTATTGGTAGTTTTATATTTTTAGGTCAGACGGGTGTTGGTAAAACCCAATTGGCAAAAATTTTAGCTTCTGAATTATTTGATTCTGAAGACGCCTTAGTGCGTATAGATATGAGCGAGTATATGGAAAAATTTGCCATTACACGTTTAATTGGTTCTCCTCCTGGCTATGTAGGTTATGAAGAAGGCGGACAACTAACCGAAAAAATAAGACGTAAACCGTATGCAGTAGTTCTTTTAGATGAGATTGAAAAAGCCCATCCAGATGTTTTTAATATGCTTTTACAAGTTTTAGATGATGGCTTTTTGACAGATAGTTTGGGGCGTAAAATAGATTTTAGAAACACTATCATCATAATGACATCTAATATTGGTTCACGTCAATTGAAAGACTTTGGGCAAGGTGTTGGTTTTGGAACATCAGCCAAAAAAGAACAAGAAAGTGCCTATGCCAAAAGTGTTATAGAAAATGCACTTAAAAAGACTTTTGCACCTGAATTTCTAAATAGAATTGACGACGTAGTTGTGTTTAACAGTCTAGATAAAAAAGATATTCATAAAATAATAGATATCGAATTAAAGAAATTGCTTTTACGCATTACCGACTTAGGTTATACTTTAAATCTCAGTAAAAAAGCCAAAGATTTTATCGCCGATAAAGGCTTTGATAAACAATATGGTGCCCGTCCTTTAAAAAGGGCTATCCAAAAATATATTGAAGACGCTTTAGCTACAGAAATTGTTAATACAAACCTTGCAGAAGGCGATAAAATTACCATGGATTTAAACAGCAAAACACTAGAGTTATTTGTTAAGATTAGTAAATCAAAAACTACAAAAAATTAAATATGAGAGTTATTTTTAGTATCGCTGTTCTTTTGCTCGGTATAAGCCCAACTAAAGCACAAGAAGTATTGAGTAATGAAAACCAAATTATTGCTGCTACACAAATAATCCCCAAAAATGAGCAAGCCAATGCAACTGTTTGGGGTTACAATTCAAAAGGCGATTTAAAAATCTTAAGAAAAGGGACAGGGAATTTTGTTTGCCTGTCTAATAATCCTAAAAGTAAATCGTTTAGCGTGGCCTGTTATCACAAAGATTTAGAGCCTATGATGGCTAGAGGACGTGCTTTAAAAAAAGAGGGTAAAAACAGAAAAGAAATAGAAGCCATTAGAGCTGCTGAGTCTAAAGCAGGCACTTTAAAATTACCTACACATCCAAGTACATTATATGTTTTATACGGACAAAAAGCGCATTTTAACAAGGATACTGAAAAAATAGAAAACGGGCATATCAGATATGTAGTTTATATTCCTTGGGCAACAGCAAAAACAACTGGTTTATCTCCTGCACCACAAGTACCTGGGGGCCCCTGGATTATGTTTCCGGGCACTTATAAAGCACATATAATGATAACGCCTCCATCAAAATAAGATGCATATATTTTTGATAAGACTGAGTTTATTGGGTATTTTTTTAGGGTTTTACACAGTACAATCTCAAAAGTTAAATATTAAATCCTGTGATAGTTTACCCACACAAAAAGCGATAAATGCTTGTGTTTTTAAAGTTTACAATGCATCGCAGACTAACTTAAATAAAGCCTACACTTTATTTCTTAAAAAGCTCGACAATAAAATAAAAACTAAAGACGCGTTTGTTTCAAAAAAGAATAAATCTTTAAAGTTATTTTTAAAAGAATCGCAAATGCATTGGATTTTAGCCAGAGATTACAATGCACAAGCCAAATCATCATTTGAATTATCGCCTTTAAAAGCCGATTATGCCTTTTATAAAAGCAAGACTTTAGAAAGTATCAATCGCATAAAATATCTTACCCGTTTAGCCGACAGTTTAAATCTAAAGTAATTTTTGCCAACTTCAATTATTCACTACATTTGTCACTATGCAAAAGACCATAAATATTCAGAACAAAAAAGCCCGTTTTGAATACGAAATAATAGATAAATACACTGCTGGCATACAACTTACCGGAACCGAAATTAAATCTATCCGACTGAGCAAAGCACGCATTACAGAGAGCTTTTGCGAGTTTAATGAGAAAGGTGAATTATTTGTGATCAATATGTTTATTGAAGAATACCTTTATGGCCATTCTTATAATCATAAACCTAAAAGTGAACGCCGTTTACTCTTGCAAAAACGTGAACTCAAAAAATTAGAAAAAGAAGTGAAAAATGTAGGGCTTACCATTGTGCCTTTACGCCTTTTTCTTACCGATAAAGGCTGGGCAAAAATTGATATCGCTTTGTGTAAAGGTAAAAAGACATACGATAAACGTGAAGTTATAAAAGACCGCGACAACAAACGTGACTTAGCCCGTGTTAAAAAGGAATTCAAAAAGTGATACCAGCCTTCTTTAAACTCATTCGTATTAAAAACTTAGCCATTATAGCTTTTTGTCAGATGCTGTTTAAATACTTTTTTATAAACAAAAGTGGCGTCGCTTTTCAACTCACTCCTTTTTATTTTTTTATATTGTTATTTGCCCTCCTATTTATAGCTGCTGCTGGTTATATTATTAATGATATTTACGATTTAGAATCAGATAAAATTAACAAACCAAAAAATGTTATAATCGGCAAACATATTTCTGAAAAACTGGCAATGAATTTTTTTGTTCTATTCAATTTTTTAGGTTTGGGACTGGCTACTTTTTTATCTTATAAAATTAATCATTTAAATTTTGGGTTGCTGTTTTTACTATTGGCTTTTGGCTTGTTAAAATATTCGCAATCTTGGAAGAAAATATTTATATTAAAAAATGTAATTGTAGCTTTTTTAGTCAGTTTAAGCATTTTAATATTAGGTATCTATGACATTTATGCTCCTATAAATATTTCGAATGCACCGCAACAATTAGCAATATTAAGTATCATTTTCGATTATTTTTTATTTGCTTTTCTCATCAATTTAATTAGAGAAATAATCAAAGATATAGAAGATGAAATTGGCGACAAAAAGCGTCAAACAAAATCGCTTATTTCTGTATTGGGTTTAGAAAAAACACGCATTGTTTTAATTGTACTAAACAGCCTTTTGGTCTTGGCAATTACTTATTATGCCATGGCTTATTTTAGGTTTAAAAACTTGGCTTTTGCCTATATGATTTCTTTGGTCTTTTTACCAAGTCTTATTTATTATATTTTCTTTATAAAAGCCAAAACAGTGAGCAACTACACATCACTAACACGTCTTTTAAAATTAATTATGATATTTGGTGTCGGTTCAATCGCCATTATAAGTATTTTAAACACCTAAAAATGAAACTGAAGGCATTAGAAAATAAAAACATCATTCTAGCATCGGGCTCTCCCCGACGCCAGAATTTTTTGAAGGAATTAGGCTTAGACTTTAAAATTCAGCTAAAAGAAGTAGAAGAAAATTATCCCAAGCATTTTAAAAAAGAAGCTATTACCAATTTTTTAGCACTTAAAAAAGCAAATGCTTTTAAAGATTTAAAAGTAAATGACGTCCTTATTACCGCAGATACTATTGTGTGGTTAAAAAATAAAGCCTTAGAAAAACCAAAAAACGCCACAGAAGCCAAAGAAATGTTAGAAAAACTTTCAGCTAATAAGCATCTTGTTATTACATCATTTTGTCTTAAAAGTAAAGAGAAAGAAAAGGTTTTTAACTGTACTACTAAAGTGTACTTCAACAAACTTACACCAGAAATAATTGATTATTACATACATAATTACAGTCCGTATGATAAAGCTGGTGCTTATGGCATACAAGAATGGATTGGTTATATTGGCGTAAAGAAAATTAAAGGAAGCTATTTTAACGTCATGGGTTTTCCTGTTCATAAATTTTATAAAGAATTGCTCAGATTCTAACAGTTGCGCATTTTAATTTCTATTTTTGCCTAAATTCTAATTATCAAGATGAAAAAATACACTTTTACAGAGAAAAAAGATACCCGATCTGGATTTGGCGCTGGCCTTTCTGAATTAGGGAAAACCCATAAGAATGTCGTGGCACTTTGTGCCGACTTAACAGGTTCGTTAAAAATGGACGATTTTGCCAAAAATTATCCCGACCGCTTTTTCCAAACAGGCATTGCCGAAGCCAATATGATTGGTATGGCCGCTGGTTTAACTATTGGTGGTAAAATTCCGTTTACAGGAACCTTTGCTAACTTTTCTACAGGGCGTGTTTACGATCAAATCCGTCAAGCCGTAGCCTATTCTGGTAAAAATGTCAAAATTTGTGCTTCGCATGCGGGGCTTACGCTAGGTGAAGATGGTGCCACACATCAAATATTAGAAGATATTGGTTTGATGAAAATGTTACCAGGCATGACAGTAATAAATACCTGTGATTACAACCAGACAAAAGCCGCTACAATAGCTATTGCCAATTATAACGGTCCTGTTTATTTGCGTTTCGGACGGCCTAAAGTACCCGTTTTTACGCCTGACAATCAGAAATTTGAAATAGGAAAAGCTGTTAAATTAACAGAAGGAATAGATGTTACTATCGTAGCTACAGGTCATTTAGTTTGGGAAGCCTTAGAAGCCTCTGAGGCTTTAGAAAAAGAAGGCATAAGTGCCGAAGTTATCAATATTCACACCATTAAACCATTAGATGATAATGCTATTTTAGCCTCTGTATTAAACACAAAATGTATTGTTACAGCCGAAGAACACAATATTTTAGGTGGTTTGGGCGAAAGTGTATCGCGTGTTTTGGCACAAAAT
>CAZGZH010000153.1:0-4829 GCA_964529645.1 uncultured Flavobacteriaceae bacterium | reverse complement strand
CATAAAAGATTATTATTACGCCACAGGCCGTATGGTAGGAATGAAACCTGCGGGCGGTATTTCTAATGCTAAATTGGCCTTACAATATTTGTTATTGGTTAAAGAAACCCTTGGCGGAAAATGGCTCAACAATACTTATTTTAGATTTGGCGCCAGTAGTTTGGCAAACGATGTGCTTATGCAAATTGTTAAACAAAAAACAGGCAATTATCAATCAAAAGATTACTTTTCAAAAGACTAGATATGAAAACAAAAGTAAACATAGACTACAGTTCTGACTGGCAATTAGCGCCGGCACCAGAAAGTACGTCACACATAAATTTAAAAGAGAAATACGATTTATTTATCAACGGTAAATTTGTCAAACCCAAAGCGGGTAAGTATTTTGACACCTTTAATCCGGCTAACGAAAAACTTTTAGCAAAGGTGGCTTTAGGAGATGCAGACGATGTTGATATCGCTGTAAAAGCAGCTAGAAAAGCCTATACAAATGTGTGGTCAAAACTATCGGGTAAAGAACGTGGTAAATACATATTTAGATTAGCGCGAATTATTCAAGAACGCGCCCGCGAATTCTCTGTAATAGAATCTTTAGATGGTGGTAAACCCATCCGCGAATCACGCGATATAGATATTCCTTTGGTGTCGGCGCATTTCTTTTACAATGCAGGATGGGCCGATAAATTAGAATATGCCTTTCCTAATCAAAAACCAAAAGCCTTAGGTGTTGTAGGTCAGATTATTCCTTGGAACTTTCCTTTATTAATGGCCTCTTGGAAAATAGCGCCGGCCTTAGCCGCAGGAAATACAGTTGTTATTAAAGCGGCAAATACAACGCCATTAACACTTTATAAATTAGCAGAAGCTATAAAAGATGCCGGTATTCCTGATGGCGTTGTAAACGTAGTTTCGGGAAGAGGTAGCGTCGTAGGTATGGCAATTGTAAACCATCCAGACGTGAATAAAATTGCGTTTACAGGCTCTACAGGTGTTGGTAAAATAATTATGAATGCCATTGCTGGCACAGGCAAAAAAGCCACGATGGAATTGGGTGGTAAAGCCGCTAATATTATTTTTGAAGATGCCGCATTAGATCAAGCTGTTGAAGGTATTGTAAATGGTATTTTCTTTAACCAAGGACACGTGTGTTGTGCAGGTTCTAGATTGTATGTTCAAGAATCAGTTTACGATGTAGTTTTGCGTAAACTAAAAGGACGTATGCAATCTTTAATTATTGGCGATCCACTAGACAAAAATACAGATATTGGCGCTATCAACTCTAAAGACCAACTCAATACCATAAATGAGTATATAAAAATTGGGCTTAAAGAAGGCGCCGAAATTTACCAGCCAGAATGTACTTTACCCAAAAATGGCTATTGGTGTAAACCTACTTTATTTACGCATGTAGCACAATCAAATCGCATAGTTCAAGAAGAAATATTTGGCCCTGTTTTGGCTATTCAGACTTTTAGAACAATAGACGAAGTTATAGATAAAGCTAATAATACGCCTTACGGATTATCGGCTGGCGTTTGGACAGATAAAGGCTCAAAAATATTTAATATGACTTCTAAATTACGCGCAGGCGTCATTTGGGCAAACACCTTTAATAAATTCGATCCAGCCTCACCATTTGGGGGCTATAAAGAAAGTGGCTTTGGTCGCGAGGGTGGTATTCACGGATTAGAACCTTATTTAAAATTTGATTAAAACAGTAACGATATGTCACGAATAGAAGTCTTAAAAACATACAAAATATATATTGGCGGAAAATTTCCTAGAACTGAATCAGGACGTTTTTACCAAGCAAAATATAACACGAAAGCGATAGCTAATATGTGCTTATCTTCGCGAAAAGATTTTAGAAATGCGGTTGTAGCGGCACGCAGTGCTCAAGGCGGATGGGCTCATAAAACAGCCTATAATCGCAGTCAGATTTTATACCGTATTGCCGAAGTATTAGAAGGTAGAAAAGCACAATTTTTAGAAGAATTAACCTTGCAAGGTGTATCTCAGACTTTAGCTTTAGAAGAAGTAAACTTGAGTATAGACCGCTTGATTTATTACGCGGGTTGGTGCGATAAATACATACAAATGTACAGCACTGTTAATCCGGTTTCTGGCAGTTATTTTAATTTTTCTGTACCAGAACCCACTGGGATTGTAGCAGCTTTTGCCCCGGAGGAAAGTGGTTTACTCGGTTTGGTAACACAAATTTGTAGCATCATTGCTGGCGGTAATACGTGTGTGGTTTTAGCATCAGAATCAAAACCTTTATGTGCCGTTACGTTTGCCGAAGTCTTAGCAACATCAGATGTGCCAGGCGGTGTGGTGAATATCTTAACAGGTAATCGCGCTGAATTGCTCACACATTTCGGATCTCATATGGACGTCAATGCCGTATTGTATTGTGGTACCGATAAAGCCGACATTAAAAAACTGCAAGAATTGGCGGTAGAAAATATGAAACGTACATGTATTCGTGAAGGCGGCACTTATTTTGATGCTAAACACGAGACACCGTATTATATTTTCGATTTCCAAGAAACCAAAACCACTTGGCATCCTATTGAGCAAATTTCTGGCTCGGGGAGTGGGTATTAGTGACACAAGGGACACAAGGGAGCATGCTCCCTTGTATAAAAAACCTTTACCACACGATACAATCGTGCGGTAGCGGGGGGGGGAGCGGATACTAAGATTGCGGATTTAAGTTACAATCGTGCGGGAGCAGGGACAACTTGTTTTAAAAGTAATGTTTAATAGCCAGCTCAGATACTGAACCCCTAATTAAAAACTAAATAGTCATGTTAAAAAATATAATATTCATTATTTTCTCAGTTATTTTAACGATATCTTGTAGTAGAACTTATAGATTGTCAAAAAGTGATTTTGAATGGCAACCTTATAAAAAGGGAGATATTTTAGTTTTTAAATCTATTGATAATGAAAGAGATACTATTTTTATTAATGGAATTAAAAGCTATTTAAATCCAGATGATCCTATGATGCCAAAAGAGTATAATGAAACTTTATTCATTAGTGGAGAGAGATCATTATCAAAGCCAAGAAAGCAAGCCGGTCATCTTTTTTATAGAGAATACATTGATATTTTAGAGGTTTTTTCTGGAGAAGAAAATACGTATCTTACTTTTGTTTTTAAAAAAAAGAGTGATACTTTAAGTTATCCAACTACAGTGTTATCTATAGATAATTTAAAGTATAAATTTAAAGAAAAATCAAAATTAAGCCATAATTCAATATTAATTGAAGCAAAGGATTACTATGATTTAAATTTTGAATATGATTTAAATTTTTTTTGGTGGAGTAAACAGTTTGGCTATGTTCGTTATGAGTTTAAGAACGGTATTTATTGGGAACTGGAAAAGTTTATAAGAAAAGGGGTGAATATTTTGGATAAATAAACCCGATGGCTCAGCTAGTGCGCGATTATATCGCGTTCCTTTACCCTAGCGTTGTTTTTAACAAGTAAACTAAAAATTATAAAGTTTAAAAAGCCTTATTCCTTTATAATTTTTGATGTGTAATTGGCTTTGGTTGTCTCAATCTTTACAAGGTAAATACCCCCAGCTACCGCACGATTGTATCGTGTGGTAATTAACTATAATACTACCTGTTGGTGCTAGCGTCACGCTCGTAACCCTTGGTAGCGCGAGCAGCTTTTACTCGTTCTAAATACAAAATCTCATCTCTTTTTATATAGGCGTTTTATAAATTCTTCGACTCCGCTCAGAATGACAATGGCACAAAAGATAAACCACAACATCACCTTCTTCTCTTTTTCATATTTTGAATTTTGTCGCCACGCCTGATTGGTTTTTTGAAGCGCTCTTTTAATTGTGTGCTGTAACTTTTCTTTTTGGTTTTTTCTTTACTATTCTTGGCAGATTTTTTATGAAAAGAAGCGCCAACTTTTATAGCAGAATTTTTATAGGACACTTCGAGTGGGTCTAAAGGTTTGACCTTTTCTTCTGGTGTGAGTTCGGAAGATATCGCCACATCTTTTGGCATTTCGTTTAACGGAATACTGTATTTCATCAAGCTTTCAATCGCCTCTTTTAAAACTGTTTCTTTTTCATTATATAAAAGGATAGATCTTCCCGGCTGTCCGGCTCTACCAGTTCGCCCAATGCGATGGATATAGTTTTCGGGGTAAAATGGCGTATTAAAACTAATTACGGTAGAAATATTTTCAATATCAATCCCACGGGCAATAACATCGGTGGCAATAAGAATTCTACACCCACCATTAACGAATTTTTCTATGGATTTTACACGATGATTTTGTTCTTTACTTGAGTGAATTACAGCAATTTCAGTCCCGATAGTTATCGGGGCAAAATTTAGAGTTTCAAATAGCCTGTCAGCATTAACTTTGGTGCCTACAAAAATTAAGACTTTACTGAATTCCTCTTTATCTTTAAGCAAATGGTTTAATAAGTTAACTTTGGTATAAAAATTAGGAACCGCATAACATTCCTGACTAATATTCTCTAAAGGTGTACCGCTAACAGAAATGGTTTTCTTAACCGGATTAACTAAGAAGCCATTAATCAATTCATCTAAATAGGTCGTCATCGTGGCTGAAAAGAGGATGTTTTGCCTTTTTGTCGGTAGGTGTTCAAAGACGTTCCTCAACTGTGTTTTATAGCCAAAATCAAGCATAATGTCAACTTCATCAATCACCAATTTTTTAATTGATTTTAGTCGTAATACACTAGAAAGCGCAAGGTCATAGAGTCTTCTAGGCGTGCCAACAATGATATCTACACCTTCGGCAACGGCATTTTTTTGAGAATTTATAT
>CAZGZH010000152.1:0-4839 GCA_964529645.1 uncultured Flavobacteriaceae bacterium | reverse complement strand
TACTAGGGTCAGCATCTAATACAGCATTAGCAGGATTGTCATAATATCTTGCACCATTTACACCGTCAGCTATAGCATAAGCATCAATATCAGCTTGTGTTGGGATAGCTATCGTTGCATCTTGACCATCAGCACCATCTTGACCATCTTGACCGTCAGCACCATCAGCACCATCAGCACCATCTGCACCAGCAGGTCCAGCAGGTCCAACAGGTCCAGCAGGTCCAGCATCGCCTTTACAACTAGTTAATAAACTAATTGAAACTATTACCATCATTGATAATAATAATCTCGTAATTTTAGATAATTTTTTCATAATATGAATTGTTTTGATTAAATTTAGGGTAAAGGTAAAGTTAGAAATGAGGGGATGTTATGATGTATGTCATAAAAAAATATGATTTATATCATAGAATTAAGTATTTTTAAAAATGTAAATATTATAAAAAATAGATTTTATTGAAATTTAATAAATGACTTAATACGTATAATACATTGATATTAAGATAAATAAACAATAATTTTAATAATTAAAATTAAAATATTTCAAGAATAACCCCGATGTTTAGAGAATTATTTACAAGTTTATTGAGCATGATTGTTTGTAATAATTATTACAAAAACGTCAAAAAAGTATAAAAAAAAGTTAATTTTTAGTTTTTAAAATCATGTTGAATTAAGGATATGATAATATGAAGTATGATTAAATCTTTTTTAATTATAAATATCTAAATAATAGATGCTATAAAATAAGAATATATTAAACCAAATTATTTTGTATTAAATATTCAGCTATTTGTACCGCATTAGTAGCGGCTCCTTTTCTAAGGTTATCGGCTACTACCCAAAAATTCATCGTATTGGCTTGTGAAAAATCGCGACGGATTCTTCCCACAAAAACATCATCTTTGCCGTGTGCATAAATAGGCATAGGGTAGGTATTGGTGTCAGGATTATCTTGAACCACAACCCCTTCAGTTTTGTTTAATAGTTGACGCACATCCTTTAAATCAAAATCACTTTCAAATGCAACGTTCACACTTTCGCTATGGCCACCAACAACGGGAATTCTAACAGCGGTAGCAGTAATTGCAATAGTATAATCGTTTAATATTTTATGAGGTTCGTTTATCAACTTCATTTCTTCTTTTGTATAACCATTGTCTTCAAAAATATCGCAATGCGGAATGGCATTTTTATGAATTGGATAAGGGTAGGCCATGTCGCCTTTTACACCATTGTATTCATTTTCTAATTGTTGCACTGCTTTTACACCTGTACCTGTAATAGATTGATACGTAGAAACAACAAATCGTTTAATTTTATATTTTTTATGTAAAGGGGCCAAAGCTAAAACCAATTGAATAGTAGAGCAGTTAGGATTGGCAATAATCTTATCGGATGCTGTCAGTTCTGAAGCGTTGATTTCAGGAACAACCAATTTTTTAGTTGGATCCATACGCCAAGCCGATGAATTGTCTATTACTGTTGTACCGACTTCTGCAAATTTTGGCGCCCATGCTAATGATGTGCCACCACCAGCCGAAAAAATAGCGATATCTGGTTTGGCAGCTACTGCTTCTTCTAAACCAATAACAGTGTAAGGCTTATTCTTAAAATTGATTTGTTTACCAATAGACTTTTCTGAGGCCACTAATAATAATTCATCAATTTTAAAATGACGCTCTGCTAACACTTGTAACATAACGTTTCCTACCATTCCGGTAGCTCCTACTACTGCTAATTTCATTGTGTTTTAATTGTTAAAAAATAAGTTACAAAGATGCTAAAAATCAGTTTACTAAAAGAAATAATTTCAAAAAAAATAAGCCATTAAAAAATTTGTAAATTTGCGCCCACTTTAATCAGATATTTATAATATAAATGGCATTTAATCAAAAAATTGAATTAATGGCGCCCGCGGGCAACTTCGAATCGTTACAAGCGGCCTTACAAAATGGTGCGGATTCGATTTATTTTGGCGTAGAGCAGCTCAATATGCGTGCACGCGCTTCCATAAATTTCACTTTAGAAGATTTACAAGAAATTTCAAACCGTTGTAAAGCCCAAAATGTTAGGACGTATTTGACGCTTAACACCATTATATATGATCACGATTTAAGTATTGTAAAAACCCTGCTTAAAAAAGCCAAAGAAGCCGATATTACGGCTGTCATTGCCATGGACCAAGCGGTTATTTCTGTGGCTAAAGAAATGGGAATTGAAATTCATATTTCAACACAAATCAACATTACAAATATTGAAACTTTAAAGTTTTATGCCATGTTTGCCGATACGGTTGTGTTGAGTAGAGAACTCAGTTTAAATCAGGTTAAAAAAATAACCGAACAAATAGAGAAACAGCAAATAAAAGGACCTAGTGGCCGTTTGGTTGAGGTAGAAATATTTGGCCACGGTGCTTTGTGTATGGCGGTTTCGGGTAAGTGTTATATGAGTTTGCACGCCTATAATTCAAGTGCTAATCGTGGGGCGTGTAAACAAAATTGTCGTAAAAAATACACCGTTATAGACCAAGAAACGGGGATTGAAATGGAATTGGATAATGAGTATATTATGTCGCCCAAAGATTTGTGTACCATAGATTTTTTAGATCAGATTTACAATGCGGGTATTAAAGTCCTTAAAATAGAAGGGCGTGGTCGCGCCCCAGAATATGTAGCTAAAGTTATAAAAGCATATCGCGAAGCTATTGACAGCGTCACAGAGGGGACTTATAATAAAGACAAAGTAAACCACTGGATGACCGAGCTGAATAAAGTGTACAACCGTGGTTTTTGGAGCGGTTATTATCTGGGGCAACAATTGGGTGAATGGAGTAAGGGACCCGGTTCTAAAGCCACACAAAAGAAAGTTTATATAGGTAAAGGCGTTCATTATTTCCCTAAAGCCAATATAGGTGAATTTAAAATAGAAGCCTACGATTTAAAAAAAGGTGACACCCTATTAATTACGGGACCAACAACAGGTGTAGAAGAATTTAAAATAGAAGACTTCTTTGTAAACGATAAAAAAGATATTAAAGCAACCAAAGGAGATTCGGTTACCATACCTTTAAAATTTAGAATCAGACCATCCGATAAGTTGTATAAAATTGTGGCTAATACGCTTTAATATTTTTTAAATTGTAACTTATTAAATTAAAGATGAAAATTTATACCATTTTAAAAATCAATAAGTTTATTAAAAATTTCAGATTCAAATTTTTGTTATTGTTTTTGGCTCACAAGTTTAACAAAAGATATCTAGCCGTTAATTTTGACCCTGTAAATGCCTGTAATTTGAGATGTAAAATGTGTTATTTTACAGATAGTGATTATGTTAAAAAACTCAAAGGTGTTTTTGATAAGAAAGACTTAAATAGGTTGGGTGAAGTTATTTTAAAACGTGCTTTGAAATTTCAGGTGGGTTGTGGCACAGAACCTACATTATATAAACACTTAGATGACGTTTTTAAAATAGCCAAAATTTATAAAGTACCTCATATTTCTTTAACAACAAATGCCAATTTAATTGAAAAAGCTAAATTAAAATTATGGGTAGAATCGGGTTTAAACGAAATTATTATTTCTTTACATGGTGTTCATAAAGATACTTATGAGTTTTTTATGCAAAAGGGGAGTTATGAAACCTTTCTAAAATCATTACAGATTATAACCGAAATTAAAAAGGAATATAAAAATTTTTCTTTGCGGATAAATTATACTTTTAACGAAGATAATTTTAAAGAATTAGCAGAATTTATGACCGTCTTTGGCGGTTTTGATATAGATACACTTCAAATAAGGCCTATAAATAATTTAGGGAATACAGCTTATCAAAATTTCGAAATGGATAGTATAATTCCTTTTTATGATTCATTACTAAATAACTTAAAACAGGTGTGTAAACAAAAAAAAATTACCTTAATTGCACCTTCTTCATCAAAAAAATTATTACATAAAAAAAATGTTGAGAGTTTAATTTATCATTACACCTATTGTTACATTTCGCCAACAGCATTTTGGCATGAAGATTTAAACTGGAAAGAAGAAACATTTAACACTTACGCAGAACGCAAAAAATTATCATTAGAATTGTTGAGAAATGTATTTGCTTCTTCAAAAAAAATAAAAGCATTACAAACAGAAAATCTAAATTATGATATTAATTAATCTTGATTTATTTATGTAATGTAAATACAAGAATTGTAAAGAGTACAATGGCCAAAACTAAGACGAGTCCAACTTGCCATACTTTTGAATAATAGCGCTTGTGTATTTTAAGATCTTTGCGGTATAATACTATCATAAAAAGTACAAAGAACGCTGCAAAAATTTCGCCAAAAAGTATTTGTCCACTCGTAAACATATTTGTTTATATTTATCCTCACAAAAATAGATAAATTTATTGTTATGAGTAAACATGCAGTCATATTTGGGGCAACTTCTGGTATTGGAAAAGAATTGGCTAAACTTTTAATTGCCGATGGTTATAAAATAGTTATTACGGGGAGACGCAAAGAGAAGTTAGAAACTATTAAATCAGAAAACCCCGACCAATATATCATTAAACAACACGATATTACTGATGTCGCTTCTACAGATATTTTATTCAAAGAAATTATAGATGAGCTTAAAACAATCGATTTAATTGTGTCGAGTTCTGGGGTAGGTGGTGCCAATTATAATTTAGATTGGGAGATAGAGTACAATACCATTATGACAAATGTATTGGGCACAACCAAAGTATACGATTTGGCTTATAACTTATTTAAAGCGCAAGGCTATGGCCATTTAGTGGGCATTTCTTCTATTGCCGGTGTAAGAGGTAACCGTCATG
>CAZGZH010000151.1:0-4852 GCA_964529645.1 uncultured Flavobacteriaceae bacterium | reverse complement strand
TGCTGCTGCGGATCGCAAATCGCCAATGTAGTTTTTTTTCCTTTATTATAGCTCTTCTGATTTAAATCAATTATAGTGCTTGGTTTTTTTGAAAGAATTTTATCATCTTTAATTATATAATCTACCTTATTTTTTATTTCTATTGGAATTTCATTTACACTTTTTGCTGAAGGCATTCCAGATAAATTCACTGAAGTTGAAATAAATGATAAATTTATAGTTTCAATTAATTTACTAAACCAACAATTTGGAATTCTAATTCCTATTGTATTTTTACTATTTTTTAATTTTAAAATAAATGAATAAGAACCAGGTAGTTTATTTTTTAAAAACTTGAAATTTTTTTTTGATATTTTACAATTTTCATCAATCCATTTAAAATTAGGGATGATAATTAAAAAAGGTTTATTCTCACGTTTTTTAATTTCATTAATTTTTTTTATCCCAGAATCACATTCTAAATTTTCTATTTTTAAAATACATCCTAATCCATAAAGTGTATCAGTTGGATAAACAAAAAATTTTCCATTTTTTATTTCATTTAAATAAAATTCAATATTTTTTAAAACTTCCTTTTTTGTTATTATTTTCATTTTATAATATACTTATATCTGAGTAAATATAAACTTTTTCTCTTATTGTTTTTACTAAAAAAAATAGCAAAGGTATAATAAGCAAAGAATATTCTTATTTATATGGAAAAAAGTTTATCTATAAAAATTGATGATATAAATATGAGACAAGATTATTGGTTAACAAAGGATTTAACTCTTAAGAATACACATGATTTCTTTAAATTTCTTATTGTTTATTATAGGGAATATGATGTTGATTTACTTAATATTTATAAAAAATTTAAAAAAGGAAACAAGAGTACACTGTCTTTAATTTTTATTTTTTCAAGAACAATTACTAATTCAAAACAGGCAGAACTTAAGGTTTTTCTTAGAAAAATTATTCAAATTATTATGGATAATCCAAAGAAATTTAGAAGATAATACTTATTTTAACTATAAATCTCTTGAACCCTACCTATTTGATTGTCTTCAAGTATAACTTTAATGCCTCTATGATGTTTTTCAGATTTAGTTAAAAGTTTTTTTACAATTTCAGTTTCAAATTTCACTTTAAAGTATAAAAATAAAGTTATCTTAGATAACATAAATTTTGAGATTGAAAAAGGTGAGATGATTGCATTGTTAGGGCCTTCAGGAACTGGAAAATCAACTGTTTTAGAATGTTTAATTGGTAGAAAAAATGCAACTAAAGAAACATTAAAATTATTAGGTGTAGATATTTCCAAAAATAAAGAAATCTATGAATATATTGGATTTGTGCCACAACATGCTGAACTTTATATGAATCAAACTGTTATGCAAAATTTAGTTAGTAGTGGTATTAAATGGGGCATTAAAAATTCTAAGGCTCGAGCTGAGAAAGTATTATCTAAAATTGGTTTGACAAATAGTGGGGAGGTTAATGCTGGCAAATTATCTGGTGGTCAACAGAAACTTTTATCTTTGGGAATGGAATTGTTAAGAGATATAGAATTAATTATTCTAGATGAGCCGACAACCGGATTAGACCCTACAACTAGAAATAATATTATTACTATTTTATCACAAATAGCTTCTCAGCAAAATAAAACTATTATTTTCACAACTCACTTTATGGACGATGCTGAAGATTGTGATCGCGCAATTATCTTAGCTAATAAGAAAATCACAGCAAATGATACTCCTACTAAATTAGAGAGAAGATTGCCTGGAGCGGGAAAAATTGTGAATGTTATTTTAGATAATGTTACAGATGACTTAATTAAAAATATAGAGAAAATAGATGAAGTTCAAAAAGTAATTAGAGAAGGTAGAAATTTAAGAATAATTACTAACACGCCTAACGCTATAAAACTAGCGCAAAAAATCGAAGAAGTTGGTGGCATGGTTAATGAAACTAAGATAGATAAAGCCACTATGATGGATGTGTTTGTGTTCCATACTGGAAAGGAGTCTGAGAAGAATGTTTAAAGGATTTGTTAGTGCTTATAGACTTGAAATAAATGATATGAAGCAACGTAAAGGAAACCTTATTTTCTATTTATTTGTTCCAATAATACTAATTTGGTTGTACTCTTTAATAGCTTCTGGCCAAGTAAATAGTTCATTAGATTTAACCCGGTTTGATGTTACCGCTCCAAGTGTACTTTCAGTTATTATTGTTTTTATTACTATGCAATTAACTGTGCTAAGAATAGTGGCCGAGAGAGCTCCTTATGGAACTCTAGATAGAGAACTTATTGCAATATCTATAAGTGGTATGTACTTTGGAAAGCTAATTGCAAATTATTTGTACGCTATTATACAAGTATTTTGTTATTCTTTCTTATGATGGCTTTGTTTGGAATTGTGTTTGGGCTTTTAATTTCTATATATGCGAAAAATCGTGAACAAGCTGTACAGTTAGTTCCTTTTTTTATTTTGATGCTATTTTTATTTTCAGGATTGTTTGTGCAGCTAGTTCAAATGCCACCTGAAATAAGATCGTTTGCAGTTACTATGCCTTTGACAATAGTTTCTGAATCTGTGAAAACTTTAGCAATGGATGGTGTAGGTTTTGAAGATGTTTTTGGCAATTTAGTTGGTATAATTTCATGGAATTTGTTGTTTATATATTTAGGAGTTAGAAGATTTAAGAAAGAGGCTAAAAAATGAAATATATTAAGTTAATTATTTTAAGTATTTTGTTGTTATTTTTATCAGGTTGTACTGAGTTTAGAGAATGTGAAACTGATATTGTGTGTTTTGAAAAGTATGCTGAATTATGTTTACCCTCAAGAGTTAATTTAGTTGATGATGGAAGTAATGTGAGAGTTACTGTTCGAGGTTTGAATAGCGATCTAACATGCAAAGTATCTTTAAAAGTCGAAGCTGTTGGTACTATTTTTCATAAGAAATATCCTAGGGAGTCTCAAATATTAATAGGAAAAACTCTTAATTGTGATGTAGATAAGGATGGTGATTATTATAAAGGAATTTTACAGTTAAAGCAAGAGTTGAATAAGGATTGTTTAGGACCTATTGGAGATCTTGCTAAAGGTCCATTTAGAGAAATAATTGTTTCTGAACTTGACAAAGTTATGAAAGGTTAGATAAAATGAAATATATAGTAATAATAGTAATATTAATTTTTATGATGAATATTGTTAGCGCATTAGAGCCATCACTTGAAGTTGATTGTTGTTATGATTTGAGAATTGAGCCTAATAATAATTGTAAGATTATAGAAAATGTTACAAAGGAATCATGTATTACAATAATTGATAAATGGGGAAGCTTTATGCAAGAATTCAACTTACAAAGAGCGCAGATGGAAGAGATGATTGGGCCTTGTTGTGTTGAAGTTATGAGAGATGCACAAGTAAATGAAAAATGTAATATATTAGAACTTGATAAAAAAATTTGCGAACCTATTGCTTCAAAATACTTATCACAAAATAAAGGTATTCCATTACTAAGCGATATTACTTTAAGAATAATTGGATTTTTAGTTTTAGCAGGAATATTTTTGTTGTTTTGGAGAAAGTCGATAAAGAACTAAATTTTAATTCTTCTTCTTTTTTTTAATCTTTATATATTTTTCTTATTTTTTACTTTTTACTTAAAAGAAACTAGCAATAATTATTTTATTTAGATTTAGAGATTGATAAAACTATTGATAATTGCTAAAAATATTTAATCAAATACTTTTATTTAAACGCTTAAAAATAACTGTCAAAACTTATTTTATTTAGAGTTTTATTCTTAGTAAAAATAACTGTTTCTGCTAATAACTTTTAGTTGTTTAAATTTACAATATATGTTTTCACTTTAGTTAAAATGTGACCAAAAATTATTTATAATTTTTGATACCTCTTGTACTATACGAACAATTAGTCTTCAAAAAATGAACATTTATAATTAAAATAATATTTTTCCTTATATGGATGAGAAAGGATTAAAAAAGATAATTCAAATAATTATAGTTATAATTAAATTAACTAAAGAAGGTAAATTGAAGACGCAAGGTTTAAATGATAGATTAGGTGTTGCAAAAGAGATCTACCTGAGAAATATCCATGATAAAGAGTTTATTAAGACTTTAAATGATTCTATTAATGATGAAATGAAACCTATTTTTGAGTTGATTATTGGGTAAAAATAAAGGAACTTTAATTATCTTATATCGTTTAAAATATTAACAGCTGAAACTAATTTATTTTTTACATCATTAGGTAAATCTATGCCATTTATTGTCGAAATTAAAAATCTTATTGATTCTTCTAATTTTCTTATATCTGTATTTGCCATAATAAAATTAATAAATAATAAACTTTTTAAATCTTTACTTAAATCTTTCTTTTTTAATAAAAAATCTACCATAATCTATAGATATTCGTATAATGTATATTATACGAATATAAATACTGACATAAAGTCATTTTTAAGTCAAAAATCCACATTTTCATCATATTTTGATATAAAAAACAAAAAAAGTTCTCTAATTTTGATTGTAATCTTAAAAATCACTTATATTGTTAAAATTTTACTATTATAAGGATCTAAGTCCATAATATAATGTTAAGTAATTAGTCAATACTATAAAATTTATCATTTCTAATAAAATAACTAATTTAAAACTATTTCTCCCAAATCTTTTATCATAAGATTCCCTATATTTAATTAAAAAAATTGAAGAAACTATAATTGTTATGTAAATTAAATCCATAAAAAATACAAATATGCTAAAATTGTTTACCATAATATGTTTACAAGAAAAAACTTAATAAATCTATCGTTTTTGAATTTCTTTATAT
>CAZGZH010000150.1:0-4867 GCA_964529645.1 uncultured Flavobacteriaceae bacterium | reverse complement strand
ACGTTCATAGCACCTGCTTCTTCTAAATTTTGATGCGTACTGGCATCCGTCCAAATAACTTGTTGTAAGCCCTCTTTATGCGCCAATTCTTGTGGATAAAATTGTCCAGCATAATTGCCTGCTGCTTTGGCAAAACCGGTACCACCATTGGCAGAACGGCTGTATTTGTCGGCAATTCTAACGCGTACTTCACCACTAAAATAAGCTTTTGCAGGCGCACAGATTATCATAAATTTATAGTCGATAGAGGGCGATGCAGAGACGCCAGCTTCAGTAGCAATAGCAAAAGGTCTTAAATATAATGAATTGCCCTCTCCAGTTTTTATCCAATCTTTTTCTAAGCTGACAAGCGTTTTAAGACCCTCTAAAAAATAAGCGGCAGGAAACTCGGGCATCGCTAAACGCTTTAGCGATTTATTCATACGTCGCTGATTTTCATCTGGTCTAAATAACCACACTTGACCTTCAACATCTTTGTAAGCTTTCATACCTTCAAAACAAGCTTGGCCATAATGGAAAACTTTGGCAGAAGGTGAAATAGAAAGATTGTGATAAGGTACAATTTTGGGTTCTTGCCAAGCACCATTCGTGTAATCACATTCAAACATATAATCTGTAAAAACTTTACCAAATGGCAGGTTGTCAAAATCTACTTCAGAAATATGAGATTTTTCTATTTTTTGAATTGAAATATTTGTAGACATAATAGTAGTGGTATTTAGAAGCAAAGGTAACGATATTTAGCCTATTTTTGTAGAGATGTCACACCTTTATTAAGGTTTTAATGCGAACTTAAAAATGTTAACTTTCTTACATTTAATTTGTTAAATTAATAAATTAAAAGTTACTTTTTAAAAAAAATACTTAAAAATTTGAAGCGAAAAATTATTATTACAGATGATGGTTCTACAAGTTTGACGCTTTTAGATGTTAAAGAAAGTTATCATTCTACTTTTGGTGCCATTCAGGAAGCGGAATTTGTGTACATCAAAAACGGTTTAAATCATATTTTTAAAACACTTAAAGACAATGAGAATTTAGCTGTTTTAGAAATGGGTTTTGGCACAGGACTTAATGCTTTTTTGACATATTTGTACGCCAATAAAAATAAAATTAAGATTGATTATTTGGGGGTCGAAGCCTTTCCGCTTAACGCCAATGAAATCTCACAGCTCAATTATATTTCGCAATTAAAAGCAGAAAATGAAACACAAGTTTTTGCAGATTTCCATAAGATAAATCCAAATAAAAAGACTGAGATAAAGCCCAATTTTAATTTGACAATAAAAAACGATTTATTGCAAAATATTACACCTCAAACCCAATTCAATCTTATCTATTTCGATGCCTTTGGTCCTGAAATTCAACCCGAATTATGGACGGTAGACGTTTTTAAAAAAATGTATGACGCTTTATTACCTAAAGGTGTTTTGGTAACCTACTCGGCTAAAGGGCACGTAAGGCGCAATATGCAAATGGCAGGTTTTACTGTAGTGCGCTTGCCTGGTCCTCCCGGAAAAAGAGAAATGTTACGCGCTACAAAAGTTAAGCGATAAATCTTTATCTTTGAAGGAGAAAATTAACTAAAATGGAATTTAATCATATTCGCAAACCCAAATCAGGTAATAAAAAACGCGCTATTGTTTTGTTGCTATTGTTGGTACTCATGTCTGTTTTATGGCTAAAAATCGATAGAATTATAGAACTGCTGTTTTAAATAAGATGTTTTTAAAAAACAACAAACCGTCTTCAGAGAAAGCTTTAATAATGGGTATGTATAATGATTATATATCACCTGGTAAAGTTGCTTTTTTTAAAAAATACAAAATGGATTTTGTCATGGGGCACCGCGAAGGGCCTTGGCTTTTTGATGTTGATAATAATAAAAAGTTGTTCAATTTACATGCAAATGGTGGGGTTTTTAATCTGGGACATCGCAATAAAGAAGTTTCTGAAGTTTTAAAGTCAGCACTCAGTAGTTACGATATTGGCAACCATCATTTAATGAGTAAACCCCGCGCCGAATTGGCAGCTTTATTAGCCAAACTTATGCCTAACCGTTTAAATTACACCATTTTTGGGGTAAGCGGTGGCGAGGCTATAGATACGGCACTCAAAGTTGCGAGAGCTTTTACAAAACGCAAAAAAATCATATCGGTTTATGGCGGATATCACGGGCATACAGGTTTAGCTTTGCAAACAGGTGACGCCCAGTACAGAGCACCTTTTTTATTTGATTCTGATGATTTTATCCAAGTTCCTTTTAACGATTTAGAAGCCTTACAAACTGCCTTTAAAAATGACGTAGCAGCAGTTATTTTAGAAACTATTCCCGCTACTTTGGGGATGTTAATGCCTAAAAAAGATTATTTAAAATCAGTAAAAAAGTTGTGTCAAGACAACAAGAGTCTTTTAATTTTAGACGAAGTCCAAGCCGGATTAGGACGTACTGGGAAACTGTGGGCTTTTGAACATTTTGACTTAATACCCGATATGGTGGTCTTAGCCAAAGGCTTATCAGGAGGTATTTACCCCATCACAGCAACGGTTATTGACGAAAGGTTGATGTCGGTTTTTAAGGAGGACCCCTTTATTCATATTTCCACTTCTGGAGGAGCTGAATTAGGTTGTTTGGTCGCTAAAAAAGTACTTAACATCACAGCCGATACGGCTTTTTTAGAAAATGTTAAGACCTTATCTGAAAAGTTTAAAACGGCATTAGAAAAGCTACAACAAAAGCACAAAACATTTTTTAAAGGTATCCGTCAAAAAGGATTGATGATAGGTCTCGAACTCAAAGATGAATTGGCGGGGCCGGCACTTACCAAAGCGGCTTACAACAATAATTTATTGCTTATTTATGCCAACAATAACAAGTCTGTTGTGCAGTTTTTGCCACCTTTGGTTGTTACAGAAACAGACATTAATTATGTAGAGAAACAATTGGATAAAGCTTTTAAAGAAGCCAAATTATTACACAAAGCTTTAAAATTAAAGACAGGTCTCAGTAAAATGTTTAAGTAATTTAATTATGGTTATTGATATTAAGCATATTGAAAATTTTGAGCAAGGTCTCAATCCGCAGTATCCCGAAAAATCGCTTATTCCTGCAAAAATTGTGGGTTATGGCGAGATATCTTCCATTTTTAAAATTAAAGCTTATAACGATTGGGTTTTTAAACGTTTGCCTAGGAAGACGAGGCCACGCAATACGTCAAAAAGTACTTTGATTATGTGGTTTATTTAAAAGAAGCTGGCATAACCTTGCCTGAGGATGATGCCCTTATCGTCACATCAAAAAAGCTAGTGGTTTACCTGTCGCAAAAAGCACTCGATAAATCCGATTTATGTCAGAATAAACTGCACACCTTAACACAAGAGGACGCTCTTAAATTGATTTACAATATTTTTATCGAGATAAAAAAAATAGCCGATTTTAATAAAAACAATAAAGAAATAGACTTGTCTATTGACGGACAGGTTTCTAATTGGGCTTTGGTTGGTAAAGACTTGCTGTATTTTGATACTAGTACACCGCTTTTTAAAATTAAAGGTGTTGAACAAATGAATCCCGAATTACTACTCAACAGTACCCCACGTGCCTTGCGCTGGCTTATCAGAAAATTCTTTTTACAAGAAGTAATGGACAGGTATTACGATTTAAGATTGATTTATATAGACCTTATTGCCAATCTTTACAAAGAAAAAAAGACCGCTTTAATTGATGAAAGTATAAAGCGGGCCAATACTTTATTAGACGAAAAAGAGCGCCAAATTACACGAAAAGAAGTTGATAAATATTATCAAAACGACAAGTTTATCTGGCAGTTGTTTTTGGCTTTACGCCGATTAGACAGATGGTTAACTAATTATATTTTTAGAAAACAATACGAGTTTATTTTACCTGGCAAAATTGAGCGTTAATTATGTGTGATACCTTTATTGCTTTACAACAAACCACAGCCGATGCCTCTGTTATATTTGGTAAAAATAGCGATAGAGAAGCCAATGAACCTCAAATAATTGAGTACCATCCAGAGAAATTATATCCCAAAAATACCACACTTAAATGTACCTATCTAGAAATACCTCAAGTACAAAAGACCCAAGCGGTGATAATCAGTCGCCCTTTTTGGATGTGGGGGGCAGAAATGGGAGTCAACAATAAGGGTGTTGTCATAGGTAACGAAGCCGTGTTTACCAAGTTAAAAGTAACCAAAACAAATGTCCTTACTGGTATGGATTTATTGCGGTTGGCACTTGAACGCGCTAGTACGGCAGAAGAAGCCAAACATATAATTATAGATTTAATCGAAAAATACGGTCAAGGGGGCATAGGAGGCTATCGCGATAAAAATTTCACCTATCACAACAGCTTTATAATTGCCGATAAAAAAGAGGCATGGGTATTAGAAACGGCAGGAGCATTCTGGGTGACTAAAAAAGTAGATGATTTTTATGCCATCAGCAATGGTTTAACCATTACATCAGATTATGACGCCATCCACCCCAAAGCAGTGGCCTATGCCACTAAAAAGGGTTGGGCACAAGGACAATTTAGTTTTGTAAAAGCCTTTTCAGATACTTTGTACATCACTTTTTCAGGATCTAAAAAACGACAATGTCGGGCGGCAGAAATGCTAAAAAATAACTATTTTAAAATAGATATTTCTACGGCAATGGCGCATTTAAGAGATCATAATACAGCCCATTTTGAGCCCTCAAAATCACTCATAAGTAACACCGTTTGCGCCCATGCTGCTAATGGCATAACGCGTCATGCGTCGCAAACAACAAACTCTATGATTGTGCATTTAACACAAGATAAACCTACGGTTTGGGTTACGGCTACTGCGGCACCTTGCCT
>CAZGZH010000149.1:0-4886 GCA_964529645.1 uncultured Flavobacteriaceae bacterium | reverse complement strand
TGGGATTTTCGTTTTTAACCAAGCCCAATTCTTTATTGATGATAAGTTGAATGGCCATAGCACGGCGTACAGATTCTTCGGTTGGCGTAGTAATGGCTTCGTCGTAAGCATTGGTGTGTAACGAATTACAATTGTCGTAAATAGCGTACAAAGCTTGTAATGTTGTACGGATATCGTTAAAGTCTATTTCTTGGGCATGTAAAGAGCGGCCTGAAGTCTGAATATGATATTTAAGCATTTGTGCGCGCTCGTTGGCGCCGTATTTTTGTTTCATCGCTTTAGCCCAAATTTTTCTAGCTACACGGCCAATAACAGCATATTCTGGATCGATGCCATTCGAGAAAAAGAAGGATAAGTTTGGTCCAAATTTATTGATATCCATACCTCGACTTAAGTAATATTCCACGTAAGTGAAACCATTAGACAAAGTAAAAGCCAATTGCGAAATAGGATTGGCACCGGCCTCGGCAATGTGATAACCAGAAATAGATACTGAATAGAAATTTCTGACTTTATTCTGAATAAAATACTCTTGTACATCGCCCATTAAACGCAAGGCAAATTCGGTTGAAAAAATACAGGTATTTTGGGCTTGGTCTTCTTTTAAAATATCGGCTTGAACAGTACCACGTACTTTTGAGAGGGTGTCTTTTTTAATTTTTTGATAAACGTCATTTGGTAAAACAGCATCGCCAGAAAGGCCTAAAAGTAGAAGTCCTAAACCGTTATTCCCTTCGGGTAATGTGCCTTGATATTTAGGTTGCTCAATGCCTTTATCTTTAAAAATGGTCGCTATCTTTTTAGCTACTTCTTTTCTTAAACCATTTTCAATAATGTATTTTTCGCATTCTTGGTCTATGGCAGCATTCATAAAAAAGCCTAGCATCATAGGGGCAGGGCCGTTAATTGTCATAGAAACCGATGTCAAAGCATTGGTTAAATCGAAACCAGAATAGAGTTTTTTAAGATCGTCTAAGCAACAAATAGACACGCCCGCATTACCAATTTTTCCGTAAATATCTGGCCGTATATCTGGATCGTTACCATATAATGTTACACTATCAAAAGCTGTTGATAATCGTTTGGCGGGTAACCCAGCACTTACGTAATGAAAACGTCGGTTGGTACGTTCTGGGCCTCCTTCGCCTGCAAACATACGGGCAGGATCTTCGCCGGAGCGTTTAAAGGGATAAATACCGGCAGTAAACGGAAATTTACCAGGTACATTTTCTTGTAACTGCCATAAAAGGATATCACCCCAGCCTTTGTATTTTGGCAAAGCAATTTTGGGTATTTGTGTATGCGATAAAGATTTTGTATGTGTTTTTATGTTGATTTCTTTGTTACGGACTTTAAAACTAAACACCTCATTTTTATAAGATTGTTTTTGAGAAGCCCATTCGGTTATAAGTTGCCAATTGTAGGGACTTAAATCCATTTTAACACGGTCGAATTCTGCTTTTAGAATTTTAATAATGTCAATTTTGTCATTTTCTGTATCATTAATTAATTCCTCAAAATAGTTGTTTAGATTCTTCACTTCGTTCAGAATGACACCAGAGAATGTTTCAATAGTTTTATAGATACTGTACAATTTCTGAGCAATCTCAGATTGTTCTTTTGCCCATTTATTGTATTGCCGATTGCCTTCGGTTATTTCAGATAAGTAACGCGTGCGGTTTGGCGGAATGATAAATTGTTTCTCTGAGGAACCATTTTCTAAATTATGTTTAGAATTAAATTTCGCTTGTGTTTTGGTATTTAAAGTATCAATTAATTTAGCGTATAAAGTATTGGTACCTGGGTCATTAAATTGAGCTGCAATGCTGCCATAAACAGGCATATCTTCAACAGATTTATCCCATAAATTATGATTGCGTTGGTATTGTTTTTTAACATCGCGCAAAGCGTCAAGAGCGCCACGTTTATCAAATTTGTTTAGGGCAATAACATCGGCAAAATCGAGCATATCAATTTTTTCGAGCTGCGTAGCCGCACCATAATCGGGTGTCATTACATAAAGTGATACGTCAGAATGGTCTATAATTTCTGTATCAGATTGACCGATACCTGAAGTTTCGAGAATAATTAAATCGTATGCGGCTTCTTTTAAAATAGCTACGGCATTTTGAACGTATTTTGAGAGCGCTAAATTAGATTGACGTGTTGCCAAAGAGCGCATATACACACGGTCATTTTTTATAGCGTTCATACGGATACGATCTCCTAAAAGGGCACCACCTGTCTTCTTTTTTGAGGGGTCAACAGATACAATGCCGATTGTTTTTTTAGGAAAATCTTGTAAAAAACGTCTTACCAATTCATCTACCAAAGACGATTTTCCAGCACCACCCGTACCGGTAATACCAAGGACGACCCCTTTTCCCGTTTTCCCCGAAGGGGAAAAGCCTTCGAGAATTTTTGTGAAATCATCGGGATGGTTTTCGGCTATAGAAATAAGACGGGCTATGGTATTGACATTTTTTTCCGCTAAACTGTCTTTAATGCCCTTCCCTTTGGGAAGAGTTAGGGATGGGCTATCGAAGTCAGATTTTTTAACCATGTCATTTATCATGCCTTGTAAACCCATTGTACGACCGTCGTCTGGTGAGTAGATACGTGTGATGCCATAAGCCATTAAATCGGCTATTTCTTCTGGAAGAATAACGCCACCGCCCCCGCCAAAAATTTTGATTTGAGACGCGCCTTTTTCTTGCAATAAATCGTACATATATTTAAAGTACTCGTTATGGCCGCCTTGGTAAGAAGTCAAAGCAATAGCCTGAGCATCTTCTTGGATGGCGGTATTGACAACTTCTTCAACACTGCGGTCGTGCCCGAGGTGAATCACTTCTACACCCGTACTTTGAATAATGCGACGCATAATGTTTATGGCGGCATCGTGACCGTCAAAAAGAGAGGCTGAGGTTACAATTCTGATGTTGTTTTTGGGAATATAAGGTTTGATAATTTTCATTTTGATAAGGTACTTTTAAAAGTACTGCAATTTACTCAAAATACATGAAATTGACCTAGCCTTTAACAGAGGCTTTTTTTGTTCAAAAAAATAGAAATAAAAGATTAATCTTACTAAATAATTAAGCGCACCCCACCCAATTGTTCTACACGATATGGGAATTTATCACCTGGCGATCCGATAAACATAAAGTTTACAGGGATATCCCATTCTTTAGATAGTTTATTGATGAGTTTTGGACCAAAAGTATCGTGAATCACTACAAAATCGATATCTATTTCGGGGTACTCGCGGTCCAGAAATTCGATATCGGTTTTAAGTTTTGGGCTAACCTCTTCGTTTTTATTTAAAACAGTTACAATTTTAATTTTACGTGTATGCTCGTTTTGTTTTATATAGAGCATTACTTTATTTAAATTGGCCAAATGATCCCCTTTTGTAAAAAAGACAAATTCTTGTTTTACAATATCATTAATGGTTTTAATAATTTTAGTATTAAAGTATTTAACCACTTTTAATATGGTTCTTAAAATTATAATACGGTTAAGCATCATAAAAATGAAACCCATGGCTGTCAAAAAATACGGCATAAAAATGGTGATATTGCTCGGAATTCCGTCTTTTGGAACCATTAAGACATTTCCCGAAAGGGCAAAGCCAACAGCAATAATAGCTATAATTACAGCAATCCAAGAGGCTTGTTCAGGTCGCGGTAATTTAGAGCGTTTTACTTTTAATAAAATATTGCCGATACCAAATAGAGCCATAACAGATAAGAAAGAAATAGTATAAACACCTGCTAATAATTTTACATTTCCTTGTGTAATAAGTAAAACAGAAACACTTAACAAAAAGAACATAATTATTATGCGGTATGAACTGCCTTGTTTGTTTTTCTTTAAAAAATATTGTGGTAAGATCCGATCGAGGGTCATCCGTTCAAGTAAACCAGAAACGCCAACGTAACTCGTTAAAACGGCACCACTTAATACTAAAACAGCGTCAACAGCAATTAAAACACCCAGCCAATTACCACCAACGTGATCGCCCATTTCTATAAGTAAAGTATTTTGATAAGCATCACTTTGTAAAACAGGTAAAGCAAATAAGGCCAAAGCAAATAAAGCCATAAGCGGGTTGATAACACTCACCACAGACCACATATTTCTAAGCGTTTTAGGAAAAACACCATCGGCTTGTTCTTCTACAAAATTGGCAGAACTTTCGAATCCAGAAACGCCTAACATAGACGCGGCAAAGCCAAAAAATATGGCCATACCTATACTGCCTTCACGTAATGGAGCATCCTGATTTTCGAAAAAGACACTTAAACCATTTTGTGATAGATAATATCCTATAAATAAAGTTAATATAAGTAACGAAACTAGATGAAATATAAAAATACCAATAGCCACTTTAGCAGATTCTGTAATGCCGCCAATAGTTAAAATGGCAAAAATGCCCAATAAAACAACCGTAGCTACTAGAACAGGCATACTTGGAATTAAGTGGTGTAAATAATGCATTGCTTCGTTACCAGATATTACGGCTGTTGCCATATAAGATAACAGGGTAAGTGTTGCCGCAAGCGATGCCATTTGTTTACTTGTGGTATTTAATAAGGCATTGTAAGCGCCTCCGTTTAAGGGTAATGCACCAACAACTTCACCGTAAATTTTACGAAATAAAAAGAGGACGAAAGCGACTATCAATAAAGTTATCCAAGCGTATTGACCTGCATAAAAAATTGATAAAGCTGAAACATATAAAACCGAAGAGCTGATGTCGTTTCCGCAGATTGCGGTGGAAGCCAGTTCGCCTAGCTTCTTATGAACTTTTGTCATTTTTGTAGTTAAAAATATTCAAATCAGGAACAAAGGTATTATTTTTTCTTTAGTATATTTAAAGT
>CAZGZH010000148.1:0-4886 GCA_964529645.1 uncultured Flavobacteriaceae bacterium | reverse complement strand
GTATAATACCACTGTTTGTTAAACAACAATTCTTGCTGTTGCGCTTTTTCTACAAAGGCTTTATCAATGCGTTTGTTTTTGTTGCCTTTAACATCGATAAAGAGCTTTTTAAAATCCCTATCGGACACCAAATTATTAAAAGTATCAAACTGATTGATTATAGCCTTTCTTATTTGCATCAATTCTTTGGTTGATGGCATAAAAAGACCACCATAAATACCTAATTTTTCAGGACCCAACTCAACGTATAACCCTGGATATGATTTGTCTTTACGTCCGTACTTTGAAATAATTGCTGACATCCGCAACTTGTAAGGGGTCTTGTCTTTTGAAAAACGTACATCGCGATTCACTCTAAAAATAGCTTCTTTATGTGAGATATTTATTTCAGTATCAATTTTTGAAGCTTCAGCAATAAGCGCCTTTACAAAATTGGCAAAAGGTTCTTTTACAGAATTTATGTACCTTTTTCTATTGGCGTCAAACCAGTCTTTATGATTGTTTGCTGCTAGTTCTTTAAAAAATTCTAAATAGTCAGAAGTGAAATATGTCATCGGATAAATATATAAAAACTATTTAAAAGTTTAGAATATAATTAATATCGATGATGATTTTCGTCAATTCGAGTGTCCTAAACTTATTTCAGGACACTCGAACTGTCGCCGTTGATTTATCTAATCTATTTAAATGTATAAGTCAAGCGCATTAAATAATTGCTTTTTGGCATGGGCACCAAACTCGTTTCGCTATAGATGGCATTAAAAATATTATTGCCAGATAATGACATGGCAACATTTTTGACAACAAAATTTATTTTTGCATCAAATACTGTGTAATGCGAACCATCTGGTCTTTCTACAAATCTGTAATAGACACTTTGTGAAAAATGCTTAAAGAATTTTGTATTTAAAGTAGCAACTATTTGATGTTTTATACTATTTAAAGAATAACGCGAAAAAGGCACACTCACTTGTTTTACATTGTCTTTTAAATAATTATAACCCATTTTTACGCTTTGATTGTATCCTTTAAACTCAAAATGATAAACTGAATTTATTTCAACGCCATAGCTATTTACCTTCCGTAAGTTATTGGCTTCCCACTTATCTGTTGGATTATTTTTTACATAATCTATCAAATTTTTTGACTGACGGTTAAAAATAGCCATATCAAAAGAGAAATTAGATTTACTAAATTTTAATCCGAGTTCTTCGGCAACAGCCTCTTCTGGAATCAAGTTTACGTTCCCTGCAGTCGTCGGGCTGTTGTAAAATAAATCGGTATAAGTCGGCACACGATAAGTATAACCCACATTGCCATAAATTCTAGTATTTGGATTTAATTGTAAGCCTAAATCTACACCTGGAAAAGCGTGGAAATTGAAGTCAGAATAATAATTAACTGCCACACCAGGTGTTATATCTAATTTATCTTCGACAAAGCTAAATCTATGTTCTAAAAATCCTGTAACAACATAGCGGTTATGAGCTCCTAAATTATTACTGACAATATAATTTTTGGCAATATCGATTCCGAAACCAGTAATGCCCTTATCGGATGTCGCAGTGCTATTAAATGACGCACCTACTTTATTGGTTATATGGAAATTTCTAAAATAGGTAGGATTATATCTCAAGAACTCATACATATCTTGATTGCGTTTCCAATATATTTTTGACTGCTGTTTGTAATTTCCCTTTTTAAATTCTGAACTCAAACCTACAAGAGTAGTTTGGGTTTCTTCGTATTGGTCTTTAAAACTCGGACTGGCATAAAAACCATTGGCACCAAATTTTCTATCGGCATAAGTAGCTAAAACACTAAAAGGAATTTCTTTAATTTTAAAATTAGCTTTGTATAAAGCGTGATTGTTTTTAAAATCGGTATTAAAACGGTATCCTGCTGATGTATTGCGCTTAACTTGAAATAATTGCGAGCCGTTTTTACCAGATTGACTCACTATTAAACTGACACTTGTATTATTAAAAGAGCCTGTAGAAGCTTGCACTTTTGTATAGTTTTCTTGTGCTTTTTTTGTGATGATATTTACAGCTCCTGTAAAAGCATTCTGACCGTAAATTCTGGCTGCAGGACCTTTAATAATTTCTATACGTTCTATGATTTCTATAGCTGGTAAACTATTTAATAAATGATGTCCTGTTTGGCTATCTTCTACAGCTATGCCATCTATTAATAAAAGGGTTTGATCAAAACTACCACCCCGTATGTATAAATCGGCTTGCATACCTTCTAAGCCACGTTGACGGACATCTACACCTGGATAATTTTGCAATAATTGGGCTACACTTGTGGCGGTGCTATTTTTAATTTGACTGGCCGTAATTAAGGTAATTGCTCTCGAATTTTTAGAAAAAGGCAAAGCAATTCGTTGTGCATTTATGGTAACTGAATCGAGATTTTCAATCTTATCTTGTGTGTTTTGACTAAAAATAAATTGGCTAAAAATAACAAATAATATTAAAAATTTAAATTTCATAATGAGATTCGTTTTAAGCGGGCAAAGATAAATTTTTACAACTAATTGGGTTCCTTTTTTTAAGTAATAATTTTTATTTTTATAGACAATCAATAAATCATTTTCACTCTTTTAGTTACTGTAAATTACATATTTACAGATTCTTATTAAAGACTTCCTATTAATTATTTATTTTTAGTATCTTGCGAGAAATCAATTATAAAACAACTTGAAACTAACTGTTTTGCCAAGGGCTTATTTAAAGTCCATTTACGGCCTAAATGGAAAAATAATTTTCCTTTTATTTTCTCTTATCACCTTTATTATTCGCTTTCCTTTTTTCTTTAGGGATTATATAAATAGAGATGAAAGTACGTTTATTATAATGGGGCAATCGTGGGTTAACGGTCATTTACCATATACCGAGTTATGGGATTTAAAGCCACCGCTTGTCTTTCTGTTCTTTGCAAGTATTATTTATGTTTTTGGCAAAAGCCTTATTGCAATCAGACTGATTGGCGCACTTGTAATAGCCTCTACATCATTTATAGTTTATAAGATTGGTATTAGAATACACTCTAAAAAAGCAGGTTTATGGATGGGTTTGCTGTATATATATACATCGAGCCTTTTTGGCGATGTTCAAGGTGTTATGTCTGAACACCTCTCAATGTTTTTTTTCTTATTTGGTTTCTATTTTATACTCAGAAAAAGAGGACTTCAAAACATTTTATGGACAGGTCTTCTTTTTGGATGTGCCTTACTTATGAAACTTAATTTAAGCTACGCATTTTTATTCATTTCTATAAGTTATTTCTATTTACTTCTTCAGGAATTATCATTCAAAAAATCATTCTACTACATAAGTGCTTTAGGAATAAGTACAAGTATTCCGTTCATTTTAACCTGCTTTCCTTATCATTTACAAGGTTTAGATAAACTTTACTTTGATTCTGTCTTTTTAGCACCTTTGGCTTATTGCAATACTCCTTTTCAAGAAAAATACAATATCATCATACCTATTTTATTTATTTTACTCTTTGTTTTAGGTTTTCTGAAATGGCGAATAAAAACAACTATTATCAGTAATTATTCTTTGCTTTTAATCTTGTCTACTATCATAGGTATTCTTAATTCATTTTTAATAATAGGTAAAATTAACGGGCACTATTTATTACAGCTGTATCCGTTTATAATTATGTTGCTGATACCTTTTTTAGTATCGGTAATAAAACCTAGAAACAAAATTCTAAGTCTTGGACTTTTAATTTTATTTGCTCTGCTACCTCTAGAATCTTACAAAGAATATTTGTTTTTAGGGAATAGATTATTAAATAATCAATCTTTGTATAACGGAGAAGGTATTGAAATTCCAGCATATTTAAAAAGCTCAATTAAAGTAACCGATAAGGTCTTTTTCTTAGATTTTCATATAGGTTATTGGGAGTTAGATAGGAGTCCACTTACAAAAGCCGTAACACATCCTTCAAATATAAAAAGAGAAAATTTGTATCCTTTTTATGGAAATACCCGTAAAAACTGTTTAGAAGAACTCACTTATATTTTAGAAACTGTACGGCCAGAGATTATTGTTACAAAAAATTGTGAAATACCATTTTTATACGACAAACCAACGAACAATAATTATTTTATAGACTACCTTAAAAAATATTACAAACTCACTAAGACTATAGGCAAAGGCGAAATTTACAAACTAAATGATTCCTCAGAATAAATCCTTTTTCTGTACCGCATCAAATTAATAAAAAAGGCTAAACAAATGTTCAGCCTTTTTTATTTATGCTTGGCCTGCCGGCCCAAAATTCATAGGAATTGGCGGTTGTTCATAATCTTTAATATCACCATGAGCTTCTTCAAATTTCTTAATATTATCTGCCAAAGCATTTACCAATCGCTTAGCGTGCTGTGGTGTCAAAATAATGCGCGATTTGACTTTTGCTTTAGGTGTACCTGGCATAACATTAATAAAATCGACTACAAATTCTGAAACAGAATGATTTATAATGGCTAAGTTGGCATAAGTACCATCGGCCATAGCTTCATCTAATTCAATATTAAGTTGATTTTCTTGTTTCTTTTCGTCTGCCATAATTTAAAAATTTAAAGTGCTTTCTCCATTTCTTCTTGAGAGCCAACAATTACTTTATCGTATATACGCATACCAGTACCTGCAGGAATTCTTTTACCTACAATTACATTTTCTTTAAGACCTTCTAAGAAATCTTCTTTACCCGCTACAGCGGCTTCGTTAAGAACTTTTGTTGTCTCTTGGAAAGAAGCTGCAGAAATAAACGATTTAGTTTGTAGTGATGCTCTTGTTATACCTTGTAAAATTGGTTCTGCAGTTGCAGAAACAGCTTCACGAGCTTCAACGAGTGCTTTATCTTCA
>CAZGZH010000147.1:2151-4915 GCA_964529645.1 uncultured Flavobacteriaceae bacterium | reverse complement strand
CAGTCAACTTCAATATTCCTATCCTCTTCAGAGAATTTTTTGAGTAAAAACAACCGATTGTATTATCAAGCTGGTGCCGGAATTGTATCAAAATCAGATCCAGAAAACGAATTACAAGAAATATATAACAAACTAAGAGCCCTTAAAAAAGCCTTAGATTTAGCAGAAGAATTATGATTTTGTCATTTCGAGCCTAACTGCCGTAGGCACGGCGCAGTCGAGAAATCTCAAAAATTAAATTAGAAAATAATTATCAGTAAAATTGTCACCCTGAGCGCAGTCGAATGGGCACAAAAAAAATAAAAATATTAGTCAGGCTGTCCCGAAGCTGTCGGGAGGAGTCGAAGCCATAAAAAGTAAAAATGAAAAAAATATTAGTCATAGATAATTACGATTCTTTCACCTATAATTTGGTGCATTATTTAGAAGCATTTCATTGCGATGTCACCGTAAAACGCAATGATAAATTAACTTTAGAAGAAGTCGCTGCTTTCGATAAAATAGTTTTATCGCCAGGGCCAGGAATTCCCAACGAAGCCGGACTGCTAAAAAGTATTATTAAAACCTATGCCCCCACAAAAAGTATTTTAGGTGTTTGCCTAGGCTTACAAGCTATTGCTGAAGTTTTTGGCGGTTCATTAATAAATTTAGACACCGTTTATCACGGAATGTCCTCAGCTATAAAAATTGTAGAAAAAGATGACGTTTTGTACAGAAATATCCCCGAAACATTAGAAGTCGGCCGGTATCATTCTTGGATAGTATCTCCTAAATTACCAGTAGATTTAGTAGTGACATCTGTTGATGATGAGGGGCAAATTATGTCGTTAAGACACAAACATTATGACGTTCGCGGTGTGCAATTTCACCCCGAGTCGATTTTAACCCCGCAAGGCGAGCAAATATTGAAGAATTGGGTAGAAAGCTCCCATCTTCCGTCTTCCCGAAGGGAAGAGACTCGAATTGATAAAAAAAAATAAAACCATTAGTCCCCTTCCCTTTGGGAAGGGTTAGGGATGGGAGAAAATAAATAAAACTATGAAACAAATTTTAAACCGTTTAATAAACCAAGAAACCCTAAGCAAACAAGAAGCCTACAACGTCTTGGTAAACATTTCAAAAGGGCAATACAATCCGTATCAAATAGCTTCTTTTTTAACTATTTATATGACGAGGAGTATCACTGTAAACGAATTGGGAGGCTTCCGTCAAGCTTTATTAGATTTGTGCTTACCCATAGATTTAAGTGATTTTAACACGATTGATTTATGTGGTACAGGGGGCGATGGTAAAGACACTTTTAATGTTTCTACCTTAACGTCATTTGTAGTGGCGGGCGCTGGCATAAAAGTCGCTAAACACGGTAATTATGGGGTGTCGTCTAGTTGTGGTTCTTCAAACGTATTGGAATATTTGGGTATAAAATTCACCAACAATCAAAATAAATTACAACAAGCTATTGATAAAGCGGGCATTTGTGTTTTACATGCACCCTTATTTCATCCTGCTATGAAAGAAGTTGCCCCCATAAGAAAAGCCTTAGGTGTCAAAACATTTTTTAATATGCTGGGCCCGTTGGTGAATCCCTCTTTCCCAAAAAACCAAATGGTAGGCGTTTTTAACTTAGAATTGGCTCGGAAATATGCTTATTTCTTTCAGGATTCCGATAAAAATTATGCTGTCTTACACGATTTAGCAGGTTACGATGAGGTGTCATTAACAGGCGTTACAAAAGTTATGAGTAGAGATGAAGAACGGATGTTAAGTGCTGTAGATTTTGGTTTAAAAACTTTAACACAGGAATCTATTTATGGCGGTAAAACGGTTGCAACATCTGCTAAAATATTTACAAATGTGTTAGAAAATAAAGCAACAACAGCGCAAAAAAATGTGGTTTGTGCCAATGCAGCGTTGGCCATAAGTGTGGTTAAGAATTGTAGTTTAGAAGAAGGCCTAGAAGCGGCTATAATTTCATTAGAATCAAACAGTGCTTTAAATAGTTTTAAAAAATTGCAAGCGATTTAATAATGGATATTTTACAAAAAATAACAGCTTATAAAAAAGAAGAAGTTGCCAAAATGCGTAGTGAGGTTTCTTTAGAAAAACTGGTTAAAAGTCCTCAGTTTAAACGGACGCCTATTTCTTTAATGAAGACTTTATTAGACTCAAATTCAACAGGTATTATAGCCGAGTTTAAACGCCAATCGCCTTCAAAAGGCATTATAAATGATACAGCAGATATTGCACAGGTCACACAAGAATATCTATCGGCTGGCGTGGCAGCGCAATCTATTTTAACCGATAATCATTTTTTTGGTGGTACCGTTTTAGATTTGATAAAGGCGCGTGAAGTTAATAAAGCGGCACCCATTTTACGCAAAGATTTTATTGTAGATGCTTTTCAAATTATTGAGGCCAAAGCCATTGGTGCCGATGTTATTTTATTGATTGCAGCGTGTTTGACAAAACAACAAGTCAAAGATTTTGGTAACTTGGCAACAGACTTAGGTTTAGAAGTTTTGTATGAAGTCCACAGTTTAGAAGAATTAGAAAAAATTGAATTAGAAAATAAAATAATAGGCATTAACAATCGCAATTTAAAAACTTTTGAAGTCGATTTAGAAAATTCAATAAGTCTGGCAAATCAAATTCCGAGTACTTGTATAAAGGTGTCAGAAAGTGGGATAAGCGATCCTAAAATAGTCATGGGTTTAAAAGAATACGGTTTTAAAGGCTTTTTGATAGGTGAGCATTTTATGAAAAC
>CAZGZH010000147.1:0-2051 GCA_964529645.1 uncultured Flavobacteriaceae bacterium | reverse complement strand
GTTTAAAAGAATACGGTTTTAAAGGCTTTTTGATAGGTGAGCATTTTATGAAAACTGATAATCCAGGGCAAGCCTGTAAGAAATTTATAAACCAATTGTGAACGTCACCCTGAGCGCAGTCGAAGGGTCTCTTGTAATAATAAAGATTAAACTATGAAGCTCAAAATTTGCGGTATGAAATACCCCGAAAATATCCTAAAAGTAGCGGCTTTACAACCCGATTATTTAGGCTTTATTTTCTATAAGAAATCAAAACGTCATTTTGACGGTATCCTACCCGCTTTACCAAAAACCATTAAAAAAGTTGGTGTTTTTGTAGACGCTTCAATCGATTATGTAACCGATAAAATAAAGCGTTATAATTTACAAACTATTCAACTACACGGCGAAGAATCGCCCGCGTTTTGTAAACAATTTTATAATAAACATGTAGAAGTCGTAAAAGTATTTTCTGTTGGTAAACAATTTGATTTTAAAGTTTTAGAAAAGTATGAAACTGTCGTCGATTATTTTTTATTCGATACTAAAGGCGTCCAAAAAGGGGGTAACGGCATAAGATTCGATTGGACACTTTTAGATAAATATCCTTCACAAAAACCCTATTTTTTAAGTGGTGGTATTGGTCTTGAATCCGTAACCGATATAAATCAATTTAAAAAAAGTCCAGCTTCAAAATACTGTCATGCTTTAGACGTAAACAGCCAATTTGAAGACGCACCAGGTCAAAAAAATATAGAAAAATTAAAAGTATTTAAAAACACCATGTTATGAGTTATTTTGTAGATGAAAACGGTTATTACGGCGATTTTGGCGGGGCTTATATCCCCGAAATGTTATATGCCAATGTAGAGCAACTTCGCCAAGAATACCTAAAAATAATGGCAGAACCCCAATTTAAATCAGATTTTGACCAATTGTTGAAAGATTATGTGGGGCGTCCTTCACCATTGTATTTTGCTACGCGTTTATCCGATAAGTACAAAGCAAAAATATATTTAAAACGCGAAGATTTAAACCATACCGGCGCGCATAAAATCAACAATACTATTGGTCAGATTTTATTAGCTAAGCATTTAGGTAAAACACGTATCATAGCCGAAACCGGCGCGGGACAACACGGTGTCGCCACAGCCACCGTTTGTGCTTTAATGGGTTTAGAATGTATAGTGTATATGGGGGCGATTGATATTAAACGCCAGGCCCCAAATGTGGCACGCATGAAAATGTTGGGCGCTTCGGTTGTACCCGCTTTGTCGGGAAGTCAGACTTTAAAAGATGCTACCAATGAGGCTATTCGCGATTGGATAAGTAATCCTACCGACACCTTTTACATTATTGGTTCTGTGGTAGGGCCACATCCTTATCCCGACATGGTGGCACGATTCCAATCGGTTATTTCTGAAGAAATGAAAGTACAATTACAAGAACAAGAAAGCAGAGAAAATCCTGATTACATCATCGCTTGCGTGGGCGGTGGGAGTAATGCAGCAGGCGCTTTTTATCATTATTTGGATGAGGTGTCTGTTAAACTAGTCGCCGTAGAAGCCGCAGGAAAAGGCATTAATTCGGGTGAAAGTGCGGCGACGAGTATTTTAGGTCACGAAGGGATTATTCACGGCAGTAAAACTTTATTAATGCAAACAGATGACGGTCAGATAACTGAGCCGTATTCTATTTCGGCGGGTCTCGATTACCCGGGTGTGGGACCATTACATGCCCATTTGTACAAAAGCAAACGCGCGCAATTTTTAAATGCAACTGATGACGAAGCGATGCAAGCCGGCATGGTTTTGTGTCAATTAGAAGGCATTATTCCGGCTATTGAGTCGGCGCATGCATTGGCAGCTTTAGCAAAAATGGAATTTAAACCTGATGATGTGGTGGTGGTAAACCTTTCGGGAAGAGGTGATAAAGATTTGGAGACTTATATTGAATATTTTAAAAAATAAAAAATTATGCTGAGTAGAATTAACAAAAATCTTCAATCAGATAAAAAGCTGTTATCTATTTATTTTACAGCGGGCTATCCCCAAATAAATGATAAAAAGCGC
>CAZGZH010000146.1:0-4947 GCA_964529645.1 uncultured Flavobacteriaceae bacterium | reverse complement strand
ATTGTTGTCCCAACTGCGTGCAGCGGCTACAGCGTATTGCTTGTGTTTGTGTAAAAAGTGGGCGGGGAGTAGGTAGTTTTTAAATTTGTAGCGCATATTTATACAGGCAGGGTTATCTGAATCGCCCATCTGAATGATAAAATCAGGGGCTATACGATCAACATCCGATGTGTTAAAATACCCCATTTTGGTGAGGTAAATAAAACTGGCACGGTATAAGGGTGTATCGCGGTATAATCTTATTTGAAAACTACCAAATTTGGTACTGACCTCTACTATTGTTTCTTTGTTTTTAGTACCATAAGCTTTTAAAAAGGCTAGGGTGTTGGTGTTAGAGATAATGGAATCTTTACTTTGTGCTACAATATTTTGACTATTAAATAACAATAAAAAAGAGAACCAAAAAAAGAATAATCTAAATTTCATGGGTGCAAATGTAAAAAAATTGTCAATTTAGACCTACTAGGTTTTCAAAACCTAGTAGGTCTAAGATTTGATTAGAAAATCTGTTAGATCTGGTTTTTAAATTAATATAACTTATTGAGATAAAAATTTTAAATAATTTTTGTAATTTTAGGCTTGATTTAAAACCTAAGCGTTTTAAGTTTACTACTCCCTCAAAAAATAAGTCCCACCGAAGCGGGACTAAAGATTTTACATCTACGGCATATAGCCTTATTGTGATAAGATTAAAGATTAGAAAGTTTAATCTGACACAAATTTAGATAAAAAAATGATTAAAGATAAATATTATGGCAAAAATTTTAGGACTTGACTTGGGAACCAACTCTATAGGGTGGGCGTTGATTGATGATGATATGAATGAAAATAAACTTAAAGATAAGGGTGTTTTAATTTTTTCTGAAGGAGTTAAAAAAGAAAAAGGACAAGAAAAATCTAAAGCTGCTGAAAGAACTGGGTTTAGAAGTGCTCGAAGGTTAAATTTTAGAAGAAAAATTAGAAAGTATCAAGCACTTTTAGTATTAACTAAATACAATATGTGCCCTCTAACTATTGATGAAGTGAAGGATTGGCGGAAGTCAAATTTTAAAAGATATCCAACTAAGCCTGAATTTTTAGAATGGCTAAAAACGGATGATAAGCTTAATATAAACCCTTATTATTTTAGAGATAAAGCAAGTAAAGAAAAAGTTAACATCCTACAATTAGGAAGAGCCTTATATCATATTGCACAACGGAGAGGGTTTTTAAGTAATAGGTTAGATCAATCTGACGATAATTTAATCAAATCAAAAAAAGATGAGATTCAAGATTTAATTGATAATGACAGCCTTAATAAAATTGAATTAATCAATGAAATTGAGACAGTTTTTGAAAGCTATGAGCTCAAAAAGAAAAATAAAAAGGATTGTGCTAATGCCACTGAGGAAAAACTTTGGAGTATAAGAAAATATATAATCAATGTTATTGAGAATAAAATAAAAGGTAAAGATTATTCAAAAATAGAAGGTGTAAAAATAGAAATTGACAGATATATAAATAAACCTGAAAATCTTGGGGCGGTTGAAGGCAATATCACAGAATTAAATAAAGCTATCAAAGATGCTAACTGCAAAACTTTAGGTCAATATTTCTGGAAACTTTACCAAGAAGATAGAAATAACTCTAATAACAAAATACGAAACAATTATACTTCAAGAGAAAAACATTATTTAGCAGAGTTTGAAATAATTTGTAAAGCTCAAGGATTAGAAAATATTAATGATTTTAAAAAAGATGCTAATGAGCGATATAGTGGCATTGTAAAAGAGTTATATAAAGCTATTTTTTATCAACGCCCTTTAAAATCTCAAAAAGGTTTGGTTGGAAAATGTTCTTTAGAGCCTAACCGTACTCGTTGTTCTGTTTCAAGACCAGAATTTGAAGAATTTAGAATGTATAGCTTTATCAATACGATAAAACTTAAAGCACCTACTGATGAAAAATTTAGATTCCTGAACCGAGAAGAAAAAGAGAAAATAGCCTCTAAATTTTATAGGAAGTCAAAACCAACTTTTGCTTTTGAAGATATTAAAAGTGTTTTAGGTAAAAAAAACATTTATAACTATAAAGATAAAGCTACAGTTAGCGGTTGTCCAACAATAGCTAACTTAAAAATAATTTTTGGAGATGATTGGAAGAATGTGATTTATGAAGCTTATACCAATAAAACCATAAAAAACAGAAAAACGGGAAAAGTTATTGGCAAAAAAACAAAAAGAGAAGTTATTGCTGATGTTTGGCACGTGCTTTCAACTTATACTTCCGAAGAAAAGTTAAAAGATTTTGCCTTAAACAAACTAAATTCGGACTCAAAAATAGCCGATAAATTTGCTAAAATTCATTTAAAAAAAGAATATGCTAATTTAAGTTTGTATGCAATTAATAAAATACTACCTTATTTAAAAGATGGTTTATTGTATTCACACGCTGTATTTATGGCAAATATGAATACGTTGGTTAAACCAGAGCGATGGAATAATGATGAAGATAGAACGCTTATTGAAAATGAAGTTGGTAAAATTATTAATATTCATCAAGAAGAAAATAAAGTACTTTTTGTTGTTAATAGTCTTCTTAAAAATAATTTTGATTCTTACTCAAAAGAAGCACATTCAATATTCAAAAAGGACATAGAAAAGTTATTAAAGAAAGAATTTGGCATCAGAACGTGGGAGAAAAAAGAAAACAAAGAAGTACTATTAGCCAATGCATTTGACTTGTTTGTTAAATATTCTACTAAACGAGAATACCTTAAAATAAAACGAATTGATGAGAAAGTTTTGGAATTTTTATCTGACAATGATTTATTAATAGCTAAAAATGCAAATAAATTATACCATCCTTCTGATATTGAAAAATTTAAATCTGCGACAATAAAGGATAAAAATAAGAATGAGTACAAAGGTCTAGGAAGTCCGGATGTGGGTTCTATAAAAAACCCAATGGCAATGAAAGCCTTACATCAATTAAAAAAGTTAATCAACACTTTAATTATTGAAGGACAAATTGATGAAAATACCAAAATAAACATTGAATTGGCTCGGCAATTAAACGATGCCAATAAACGTAAAGCTATAGAAAAATGGCAAAATGATAAAAAAGAACTATACAAAGTTTATGCTGATAAAATAAAAGAACTTTATCCAAAAGAGAATAACGGAAAAATAATTGAAAATGTAACTAATAGCGATATTGAAAAGTTTGCTTATGCCTTAGAGCAAAGAGAAGACGGTAAAATAGTAGGCAAAGAAGATGTATTAAAATATACTTTATGGAAAGAGCAAAATCATATCTGCATTTATACAGGAAAAACAATCAGCTTGTCGAGTTTTTTAGGAGCTAATCCTAATTACGATATTGAACATACTTTGCCTCGAAGTTTATCTTGGGATAACTCACAAATGAATAAAACACTTTGTGAAAACAAATTTAATAGAGATACAAAAGGAAATAAAACACCTTTTGAATTGCAAATGAATAATGAAATTCTTCCAAGAATACAACATTGGAAAGATAAATATGAATCTTTAAATAATGAAATTGAAAAATTAAAAAGACAAACCCGAAGCGCAACCGAGAAAGAGCAGAAAGATAGGTTTATTCAAAAACGCCATTATTTAAAAATGGAACACGATTATTGGAAGGGTAAGTACAACCGTTTTACGATGGAAGAAATTAAAGAAGGTTTTAAAAATAGTCAAGCGGTAGATATCGGTATTATTTCTAAATATGCAAGAGCTTACTTAAAATCGGTATTTAAGAAAGTATATTCGGTAAAGGGAGAAATGGTAGCCGAATACCGAAAAGCTTGGGGTTTACATGATACATTTAAAGACAAATGGGATAGAACTCAATATAAACCGAAAGACAGAAGTAATCACATACACCATTGCATAGATGCAGTTACTATTGCTAGTATGAATAAAAACAAATACGATAAATTGGCTCACGCTTGGGGATTAGAAGATAAAGGTGATTTCAATGCAGCAAAAAAAGAACTCGAAAAAGAAAAGCCTTGGGAAACTTTTACTGAAGATGTAAGAAATTTAGAAAATGAAGTTTTTATTGTACATCAAACCAAAGATGTATTACCGATACAAACAAAAAAGCTTGAACGCAAAAGGGGTAAAATTCAGTATATTTTGGAATATGAAAAAGATAATAATGGGAATTACATCAGAGATGAAAAAGGAAAGAAAATCCCTCAAAAGGATAAGGAAGAAAAATTAATTTACAAACTTGACGAGAATGGAAAACGTATTCCTAAAATCCAACAAGGAGATACAGTTAGAGGCTCGTTGCATTTAGACACCTATTATGGAGCAATTGCTAAGGATAAAGAAGGTGTAATTAAAAAGGATGATAACGACAATATCATTCCATATTATGTCGTTCGAAAAGAACTCTCAAAACTCAAAAAATCTGATGTAGCATACATTGTTGACGCTAATATAAAGGCTATAGTAGAACAAGCTCAAAAAGAGGGATTAATTTCTTTTAATAAAAATGGTGCTAAAGTAAGTGAAGTAGGTATTTGGCAAAATAAGAAAAAACAAATACCTCTTAAAAAAGTAAGGATTTATACGCCATCAGTAAAATCACCTTTAAAAGATTTTAAAAAACATGCCTCTCCCTTTCTTTCTAAAAAAGAATACAAACAACAATTTAATGTAGTTAATGAAGAAAACTACTGCATGGCCATTTATGAAGGAAAAGATAAAAAAGGAAAATTAAAGCGAGATTATGAATTGGTTAATAATATTGACGGCGGAGAATATTTTAGGTTTAGTAATAGAAACCAAAGAAAAGAATATGATTTAGTTCCTAACCCACATGAAAAATCTAACTTACCTTTAAAGTATATTCTTAAAAAAGGAATGATGGTTTTAATATATAAAGATAGTCCAGAAGAGATATGGAATTTGTCTACTTTAGATAGAGTAA
>CAZGZH010000145.1:0-4952 GCA_964529645.1 uncultured Flavobacteriaceae bacterium | reverse complement strand
TCATTCGATCTACTGGACGGTTTAAATCTTACTAAAACACAAGTGGTTTCTAAAGATCGTTTTAATGGTGGTGATTTTACCCGTTCTTTAACTCACCGACGATTACAATTGTTAGGTTTTAGAGCTGAAACTTTTTTAGAGGACGGATTAGATGAAACAATTACGGATTATTTTCAACAACATAAAGAAAATTAGAAATGAGTAAATTTCTTTTTATTTTATGGTTAGCGGCTGTGGTGCAGGGAGAGGCGGGTTCTTGTAGTTGGTCTGCTAAAGTTGATGCGGCTCGTGTAGCTCTTATAAATCCGCATATGAATCGTCAAGCAATGATTACTGCGTCTTCTTTAAGCGCGGCGTTGGTAGCGCTTAAAACAGATTCTAGCAAGGTTAAAACTGTTTCAAATGCTTTTTTAATGAGCCAACAAGATATGCAAACAATATCTGTACGACAATTGTTACTTCGTAGTCATGCTCAACTTAAAACACGACACCGTTGTGTTGCTGGATTATCATTATATGTGTGGTTAGTTCCTTAAAGGACTAGATAAGGTGCAAATTTTAGTTTTTACTTCAAATAAATATTTAGATTGCTTGCCTCCTTTTGCTTGGTTGTTTAATAAATACTGGGGCGTAAATCAAGAAGTGGTGGTTTGCGGTTATCAAAAACCACTAATGTTACCTTCTAATTTTCAATTTTTTCAAATTGCGGCTCAAGAATATCCAGCAAACCGGTGGAGTGACGCTTTAATTTACACACTTCAAAAAAAAGCACAAGAAATTTTTTTGTTTTTGCTGGAAGACTATTGGTTATTGCGCACTGTAAATGTTGAAGGTGTTAAAATATTAAAACAATACATGCAACAGCACCCGAAAATTTTGAAAATAGATGTGGCAACGGATCGTCTTTATTCAAACGGCGGTGCAACATTTTTGTTTAATCAAAATACGGTTGATTTTGCTTCTTATTTAGATTTAATTGAAACATCGGCACACACGCCCTATAATATGAGTTTATGGGGTGGTTTGTGGCGACGAGATTTATTAAGGAAAGTTTTGACACCTCAAGAAACTGCACAACAAGTTGAATTACAGGGCTCTACCCGCGTGGATCAGTTGATGGAGTCTGAAGGTATAAGAGTTTTGGGTACACGCCAGGCGCCTTTAATACACGGTAATGTTTGGCAAAGCAATAAAGAAAAAGCAGTTTTAAATACGCCTTATTGGCGAATAGTTAAAGCAGATTTAGTTGAAATGAGAAAACAAGGTCTTTTAAGTGATCGCTATAACAATTGGTAGCTGGCATTCTACGCCACAGATAGAAAAAAATATTCAAGAAGTATTGCAAAGCGGACGATTAACGTACGGTCCTTTTAGTCGTCAATTAGAACAACAGTTTGCGAAGATTCATGCTTCAGAAAATGCTGTTTTAGTGCATTCGGGTACTGCAGCTTTAAGAATTTCTTTAGAAGTGTTACGTGAGCGCTATGCTTGGTTAAAAAATACTTCGGTGGTTGTACCAGCCACTACTTTTGTAGCTACTGCGAATGTAGTTTTGCAGTTGGGTTTACACCCTGTTTTTGTAGATGTTGACCCCGATTATTATACTTTGGATCCTAAACAGTTGTTAAACGTGTTACAAACAGATAGTTCTATTCGAGCTGTAATTCCTGTGCATTTGTTTGGTCAAGCTGCAGATATGACTAATATTACAGAGGCCACATTGCAAGCGCGTCCTGGAGAGTCTATTGCTATTTTGGAAGATTCTTGTGAGACAATGTTTGCAACGCATTCAGGACGACCTGTAGGTTCCTTAGGTGATATGGCTGCATTTTCTATGTATGTTTCACATTTATTAGTAGCCGGTATGGGCGGTATTATTTTAACAGCTAATTCTTTTGATGCGCAAATAGCTCGTTCTTTTGCAACGCATGGTTGGACCCGTACTCAGCGCCCAGTTGACATAGATATTTCACAAACACACTTGTTAGAAATGCAATCTCGTTACCGCTTTGACCGTGTTGGATATAGTTCACGATTAACTGAATTGGAAGCGGCTATTGCAGTAGCACAATTAGAAACATATCAAAAAGACCTGACAGCTCGACAAGATTTGGCTTTAGGCTATTTACAGGCTTTACAACCATTTCAAGAATGGTTACAATTACCTAAAACAGCTCCGCACAACACTCATTCTTTTATGATGTATCCGTTAGTGTTAAAAACGAGTAAGTTCTCAAAATGGGCTATAATGAAATTTTTAGAGCAACACCACATTGAAACTCGAGAAATGTTGCCTTTACTTAATCAACGCATTTATAAATCGTTATTGCAACAACAACAATTAAAACTACCTGTTTCTCAAAATATTTTAGAGCGCGGTTTTTATATTGGTTGTCATCCTGACGTACCTAAACAAGCGCCCGAATATTTAGCACAAGTTTTTCGATTATTTGAGCAGGAGGCGCTATGATTTCTGTGTTTATGGCGCCACAAACAGCGCAAATTCAAGAGGAATCGGGGATACGGCGAGTTGTATCTGCTTATGAGAGATTTCTCGCAAATTCACGCGAATTTGCGCTGGTTACCAGACAAGAAATTGCTGATATCACCATTGCGCACGCGGGGATTGGCCAAATAACACAGCCGGATATAGCTATTTTACATGGTTTATATTGGACAGCGGATTATCAAGCTAATCGATGGGAATTTGTAACTAATGCACGTATAATTGAACACATTAAAACCGCTTTTCAAATAACTGTTCCTTCACAATGGGTAGCTTCTACAATTCAGCGAGATTTTCGACGACAACCAACCATATTGCCGCACGGTATTGAGACTGAAAAGTGGCAATTTCAAGAACCTACATATGACCTTTTGTGGAATAAAAACAGAATCGCAGACGCGTGTGATCCACAACCAGCTCTTTATTTAGCGCAACGAAATCCACAACTTTCTTTACATCTAACGCTACATCCTTCAAAGATAGATATAGCTACAAATGTTGAAGTATTGGGTTTAATACCTCATGCTGCTATGCAACAACAAATTGAAACTTGTCGTGTATACTTGTCAACAACTAAAGAAACTTTTGGTATTGGTGTATTAGAAGCAATGGCGGCTGGTAAACCAGTTTTAGGTTGGGCTGAGGGCGGTAATTTAGATTTAGTTGTTCATGGAGTTACTGGTTATTTAGCAAAGCCAGGAGACTATAAAGATCTACAACAAGGTTTAGAATATTGTTTAAAATATGCTGAAAAGTTGGGTCACAACGGTCGTCAACGAAGCCTTAAATATTCTTGGGGTTTTGCGGAAAAGACTTTAACTCAGGTTATTAAAACTGCCTACCGGCAAAAGCAAAATTACGTTGCTCAAAAAGTGGGCGTAGTTATTCCTGTTTATCAAAAATCAATTACGCAGGTTCAACGAGCTTTGAATAGCGTTTTACAACAAACAAAACAACCCGCACAAGTAATTGTAGTAGATGACGGTAATGTTAAAGAAAAAGTTCAAAAATTATCATCGTTAATACAAAGTTATGATAATAAAGTGACATTGATTTCTCAAAAGAATCAAGGCGTAGCACAAGCACGAAACGTCGGTATTAGAGAATTAAAAACGCCGCTAGTGTGTTGTTTAGATGCTGATGACTGGCTTGAACCGGATTTTTTACGTGTTTGTTCTTCTGTATTTACTGATCGAACAATTGGAATTGCTTATACTGGTTTAATGACGCATACAGAAAAAGGAAAAAGTGTTTCAAAATGGCCGCCTGCGCAGTTTGATTTTTCACGTCAAACAGATTCGAAACGACGGTTTAATCAAATTCCAACATGCAACGTATTTAGAAAAAGTGTCTGGACTCAAACGGGCGGATTCCGGTCGAGATATGCTCCTCAAGGGGCCGGATCAGAAGATGCTGCTTTTTGGACTCTTTTTGGTCGATTGGGTTACAAAGCTACACAAGTAACTTCAAAACCTTTGTTTAACTATTCAGCTTTTCAAGGTGTTGTTAGCGGCAATTCGGAATATCGAGAAGTAGATTGGTTGGCTTGGAACGGTTGGATTTACAGTAAAAAATATCCGGCGCCGACTTTAATACCGCCGCGTTTTTTTTCGCACCCTGTTCATGCCTACGACAAACCAACTATTAGTGTTGTGATTCCGGTTCTTGAAAAACACCTGCAGCTGTTAACAGATGCGGTGGATTCTTTAGAGGCGCAGAGTTTTAAAGATTGGGAAATTATCGTTGTTTTCGATTTTCCAATTTCTAAAACAAAATTAAAAGAGTGGCAAACAGCTTTTCCTTTTGTTCGTGTTATATGTTTAGATAAACAGTATGGAGCTGGTTATGCACGTAATCGCGGAGTAGAACAAGCGCAAGGACAATTTTTACTTTTTTTAGACGCTGACGATTTTTTAAATCCGCAAACACATGATGCTTTACGAACAATGTTACGTACTTTTGCACAAACAAAAGCAGCAGTTTACTCTGATTATATTGGATATGCGCTAATAGAAGAAAAAAATCTTTCACGATTAGCACCGAAATTACGTCAAAATATCTTATTGCGGCGCGGGCGCGAAACATTTATTCGGCACCACGCTGCAAATTATGACTGTGCTCGAGCACTACGTCAACCAGAGGGAACTACACCCAACGATTTTTATATTTGGAATTTAGTAACTACTTTAGTTCCACGACGGTGGCATTACGATATAGAAGGCTTTGACGAGTCTCTTCAATCGTGGGAAGACTGGGATTACTACTTACGTTTGGCGCAACGAGGTCATTGTTTTACTCGAATAGCACAACCCTACGTAGTTTATCGTTTTACTTCGGGTGTGCGTCGAGATGCAGCACACTATAAAAAACGTTGGCAACAAATTACGACTTATTTAAAAGAAAAATACGCGCAAAGAAAAAGCACTACCGAGGAGGTGTTACATAT
>CAZGZH010000144.1:0-4971 GCA_964529645.1 uncultured Flavobacteriaceae bacterium | reverse complement strand
TGGTGCTGGAGCGAGTGTTACAGCTTCAGGTATTTTTGCTGATATTATTAGAATTGGCCGTAAATAATATGCTTAATTTTACAAAATGAACGCTATAAAAATTTTTGCCCCTGCAACTGTAGCTAATGTGTCCTGCGGTTTTGATGTCTTAGGTTTTGCCTTAGACACTGTAGGCGATGTCATGCACGTTCGTAAAACGGATAAAAAGGGCATCACTATTACCAAAATTGCAGGCGCTAATTTACCTATCGAAGCAGAAAATAATGTAGTTGGGGCGGCAGGTTATGCCTTACTCAATGCTTTAGATTCTCAACAGGGGTTCGAAGTAGAAATATATAAAAAAATTAAACCCGGCAGTGGTATTGGCAGCAGTGCTGCCAGTGGTGCAGGTATGGTTTTTGCTTTAAATAAATTGCTTGGGAATCCTTTTAGCAATATAGAATTAATGCCTTTTGCTATGGAAGGAGAGCGTTTGGCTTGTGGATCTGCTATTGCCGATAATGTTTCTGCAGCTTTATATGGCGGCTTTACTTTGGTCCGCAGTTATAAGCCATTAGATATTGTCAGTTTACCTACACCTAATGCATTATATGCAACTGTTATCCATCCACAAATAGAAGTCAAAACAGAAGCGGCTCGAAAAATATTAAATGATATGGTACCTTTAAATGACGCTGTTAAACAATGGGGTAATGTGGGCGGCCTTGTCAGCGGATTGTATTCTGAAGATTACAATTTAATCAGCCGCTCTTTACACGACTATATTGTTGAACCACTTCGCGCGACACTTATTCCGCATTTTGACGCTGTTAAAAAAAATGCGCTTAAAGCAGGGGCACTAGGGTGTGGCATTGCAGGTTCTGGGCCTTCTATTTTTGCTTTGAGTAAAGGTTTAAAAAAAGCAGAAGCTGTAGCCGATGCCATGCAAAATGTGTATCAAAAAACAGACATAGATTTTAATATCTATGTTTCTAAAATAAACACCCAAGGTGTAAAAATAATCACTTAAAAAATGTTGTATAAAAGTTTAAACAATAAATCGGCTAAAGTGAGCTTTAAAGAAGCTGTTATAAAAGGCATTGCTGCCGACAGAGGCCTGTTTTTTCCTGAAAATATCAAGCCCCTACCCGATTCTTTTTTTAAAAATATTGCCCAGTACTCAAATGAGGAAATTGCCTATGAATTAATAAAACAATTTGTGGGTGACGAAATTCCAACAGAGGCTCTTAAAGAAATAATAAAAGACACTTTATCATTTAATTTTCCTTTGGTAAGGATTGAAAACCAAGTATCTGCTTTAGAATTATACCACGGCCCCACTATGGCTTTTAAAGACGTCGGTGCCCGATTTATGGCACGCTGTTTTGCTTATTTTAATAAAAATAGCACTACAGAAGTCACTGTTTTAGTCGCCACATCAGGCGATACAGGTGGTGCTGTAGCGAGTGGTTTTTTAGGAGTTAAAGGTATGCATGTGGTTATTCTCTATCCCAAAGGAAAAGTGAGTGCCATCCAAGAAAAACAACTCACAACATTGGGGCAAAATATTACGGCATTTGCTGTAGAAGGCACATTTGACGATTGCCAAGAAATGGTTAAGACGGCTTTTTTAGACGCCGATATTACAAATAAAAAGCAATTGACATCGGCAAATTCTATAAACATAGCCCGTTGGCTACCACAAATGTTCTATTTTGTATTTGCCTATAAACAACTAAAAAACAGATCTAAAGCCCCCGTTTTTGCGGTACCAAGTGGTAATTTTGGTAATATATGTGCGGGAATGATGGCTTATAAATTAGGACTTCCTGTAAAGAAATTTATTGCGGCCACAAACGTCAACGATGTGGTACCTAATTATTTAAAGACAGGTAAATATATTCCTAAAAAATCTATAGCCACTATTTCTAATGCTATGGACGTCGGTAATCCGAGTAATTTTATCCGCATTCAGCATATTTTTAACAACTCTTTAAAAAGTCTTAAAGATATTTTGTATTCTGAATCGTTTAAGGATAATGCCACACGGTTTGCGCTTAAAAAACTTTATATAGAAAATAATTACATAGCAGATCCGCATGGTGCTGTAGGGTATTTAGCGTTGAAATCTTATCTAGAAAAAGCACCCGATTGTGAAGGTATTTTCTTAGAAACGGCCCATCCTGTCAAGTTTTTAGAAGTAGTTGAACCTGTAATTTGTGAAAAAATTACCTTTCCAAAACAGATAATTTCTGTTTTAAATAAAACATCTCAAGCAGAAACTATCAGTTCTTACAGCGATTTAAAAGCGTATTTATTGGTGTAATTAGTGTAAGTATGTCTTAAACAAACGACTTAAAACCAATCATAATCACTTAAAAATTAAAACTCATGAAAAAAATAGGACTATTTAGCATCGCTTTATTGTTGGCGCTTACTTCTTGCAAAAAAGAGGTCAAACCTACAAAGACAAAAACAGAATCAAAAATTGTTGCGGCTTCAAACGACAATACAAAATTTGGTATTGAAGCCAGTAGCAATCCACAAGGATTGGCTGTTGGCACAATAGCACCCAATGTTGTGCTTAATTTAGCTGATGGTACTACTCAAAATTTAGCCGATTTATACAAAGACAAAACAGTGGTACTCTTCTTTTACCGTGCTTATTGGTGTCCGGTTTGTAACAAACACCTTTCTGCTTTTGCAAAAGATGCTACAAAACTAGAAACTAAGGGTGTTAAACTGATTGCCGTTACACCAGAAACATATGAAAACGTGGCAAAAACACGCAAAAATACAGGTATTAAGTTTACAGTAGTTTCAGACAAAGACGATAGTATTCTTAAGGCTTTTGGCGTTGATTTTAAGGTAACTGATAAATACCAACAAATGATTCAAGATCATTTAAAAGCGTCCATTGCAGACACCAATGCCAATGGTCAAGCCGTATTACCCGTTCCCGCTACTTATATTATCGATAGAACAGGCACTATTGTGTACAGACAGTTTGACCCCGATTATAAAAATCGCGCAAGCATTGCTGATATTTTGGCACATTTGCCAAAATAATATTCAAAATAAATTATTTGAAATCCGATATATCATTTTGATTTATCGGATTTTTTTATGGGAATAATTGTACTTTTGTTCTTTCAAAAAAAATATAATATCTCGCTATGAAAAATACAGCTCTTACACATATACACGAAGGTCTCGGCGCTAAAATGGTGCCTTTTGCAGGTTATAATATGCCTGTACAATACGAAGGCGTTAATGCCGAACATTTAACTGTAAGAAACGGTGTGGGTGTATTTGACGTATCGCATATGGGTGAATTTTTTCTTACTGGAGAAAATGCCTTAGCACTTATCCAAAAAGTATGCAGTAACGACGCTTCTAAACTATTTGACGGTAAAGTACAATACAGTTGCCTGCCTAATTACGAGGGTGGTATTGTTGACGATTTATTGGTGTATCGTATAACTGAAACCGAATATATGTTGGTGGTTAACGCCTCGAATATTGATAAAGATTGGGAATGGATTTCTAAACACAATGATTTAGGTGTAGATATGACCAATGCTTCCGATGACCTCTCGCTTTTAGCGGTACAAGGCCCACAGGCAACCCAAGCACTACAATCTTTAACAGATGTAGATTTGGCCTCTATGAGCTATTACACTTTTAAAATAGGCACTTTTGCAGGTATAGAAAATGTAACCATTTCGGCTACAGGTTATACGGGCAGTGGTGGTTTTGAAATTTATTTTAAAAACGAAGATGCTATTAATATTTGGGAAGCCGTATTTAAAGCTGGTGCCGACTTTGGTATAAAACCCATAGGTTTAGCCGCTCGTGATACGTTACGCTTAGAAATGGGCTTTTGTTTGTACGGCAATGATATTAATGACAGCACCTCACCTATCGAAGCCGGTTTGGGGTGGATTACCAAATTTACCAAAGACTTTATCAATGCCGAAGCCTTAAAAGCTCAAAAAACAGAGGGCGTTAGTAAAAAATTAGTTGCTTTTAGTATGGTTGACCGCGGTATTCCACGACACGGCTACAGCATAGTTGATGCAGATGGCACTACCATTGGCGAAGTGACTTCGGGCACTATGAGTCCTTCTTTAAAAGTGGGTATTGGTATGGGTTATGTCCCTAAAGCCTATACCAAATTAGGCTCCGAAATTTATATTGCGGTACGTAACAAACAACTCAAAGCACAAGTGGTTAAGTTGCCTTTTTATAAGAGCTAGTTGGGTTTAGGGTTTAGGGTTTAGGGTTTAAAATTATTCCGCTGAGTTTATATTTCTATTAAATAAAAGCAATTACATTCTATACATTAATGCTGTATCTTTACCTTTGGTATGCATATTAAAAATCAATACAATCATGACACAATGGCTTAAAAGATATTTTATCTACTGTCTTGTTTTAATATTAGGCTCATTGGCTTTTACCTCTTGTAAAACCAAGGTAAGTCCAAACCCTGTTACGCCTGTAACCAATTCTAAAGAAGTCCTTAAAAAACCCTATTTAATATTGGTGTCGCTCGATGGTTTTCGTTGGGATTATGTGGCTAAATACAAACCGCCTCATTTGAGTCATTTTATAAAAAACGGTGTTAAAGCGGCGTCATTAATACCCTCTTTTCCGTCTAAAACGTTTCCCAACCATTACACCATAGCCACAGGCATGTATCCCGATAATAATGGTATTGTAGGTAATACCTTTTACAGTTATAAAAAGAAAGCCTTTTACAGTATAGGCAAGCGCCAAACGGTAGAAGATGGGAGTTTTTACGGCGGCACGCCTATTTGGGCACAAGCCGCCAAAGCCGGCATGGTAACGGCTAGTTATTTTTTTGTGGGTTCTGAAGCCGCCATACAAGGCTTAAGACCCACTTATTACTACAGATACGACGGTTCAATAAAAAATAAAGACCGTGTAGCGCAAGCGTTAAAATGGTTGGCTTTACCGCCTGCAAAA
>CAZGZH010000143.1:0-5001 GCA_964529645.1 uncultured Flavobacteriaceae bacterium | reverse complement strand
CTTATGATGGAGGTTATGGATAGTCATATTGCAACTATCGGAAATAAAATAAGTATATTATTAGAATCTTCGTCTTTATTAATAAATAAATACAGAAGTTTAAATAAGGAAACTAGAATAAAATCTTCTAGAATTATAATTATTGTTGTATTAATTATAATGATTTCCTTAATTGTTGGAGGATTTTACTATGTTAAAGAAATAACAATTCCGATTGATAATTTGGCATATAGTGTTGAAAGAATTACTTCGGGGAATTTAAATTTTAAGGCAAAAGTTTTCTCTCGAACACAAGATGAATTAAACAGTTTTACTAAATTATTTAATAAAATGATAGAGGCTTTGTCTAAAAACACTGTTTCTAAAGATTATTTTAATAGTATTATTCAAAAAATTAATGAAATATTGATTATTACTGATGTCAATAGGAAAATTATTATAGTAAATAAAGCCGCATTAGACTTGTTAGAATATAAAGAAGATGAACTAATAGGTAAATCTATAGACAAAATATTGCTTGGCGAAAATAAAAAAGACACTATAACTTCTGACGAAGAGACTGTACAAAATGTTTATAATAAGTATTATTCTAGATCAAATATAGCGATACCAGTTTCATTTTCTAAAACATTTATTTTTGATAAAGAGGGACGAAAAACAGGTGTTTTGTATTTAGCCTATCATAAAACCGATAATTTAGATAGCTCTAATAATTCAAATCAAGAGGATAATATTAAATTAACTGGAGAAACACCCCTAACAAATAGAGAACTAGAAATAGTTAAATTAATTATTGAAGAATATAGCAGCCAAGAAATTGCCGATAAACTTTTTATTAGTATTAGGACAGTAGAAACACATAGAAAGCATATTATGGAAAAACTTCATGTAAAAAGTGTAATAGGTCTAGTACACTACGCAATTCATAACAATTTAGTATAAGTTAAATACTAAGCTATATTTCTGGGCTTTATTTGATACTATCCATTTTAATTATCTGATATTTAATGAAATAATATTTTTTTAAGGTAGTCAGGGTTACTAGGTATATTTATTAATTGGACTTTTTTCGGTATTACAGGGTATAATTTTAACCCTAAGAATGACGAAATTTGTACAAGAATTTAAAACAAAAATTTAACAATAATTAATAATTAAAATTATGAAAATCACATTAACATTATTAGTACTTTTTTCTGTCACCATTACGGTCAATGCCCAAACATGGGTAGCCCCTAAAAGTGCAGATGCAATTGAAAATCCTTTTATAGGTAACAAAGATGCTGTTAAAAAAGGGAAAAAATTATTTACAAGTATGTGTGTAATTTGTCACGGTATTAAAGGAAAAGGTGACGGTGTAGCTGGTGCAGCTTTAAGCCCTAAACCAGCCAATTTTACTTTAAAAACAATACAAGACCAAACAGATGGGGTTTTGTTCTGGAAATTAACAAATGGTAAAGCGCCAATGGCAGCTTATAAAGAAATGCTAACAAAAGAACAACGTTGGCAATTGGTAAACTATCTGAGAACTTTTAAAAAATAAACTAAACTTATAAACAATGAAAAAACTAATTTTATTAATCTTTTTAGGATTTATAGCAATCGGTGTTAAAGCACAAAATAATGACTTTAAGTCGAGTAAAACACAATTTATGATTCGTGGATATGGCCATATGGGATACCAAAGTATTAAAACCAATGGCGAAACAGAATCAACTTATAACGGCGGTTCTTTTTCACCCATATTTTTATTCAAGCACTCAGACAGATTGATGTTTGAATCTGAATTAGAATTCGAAATTAACGAAGGTGTGTTAGAAATTGGCTTTGAATATGCCGATATCATGTATGTTTTAAACGATTATATGACAATAAGAGGTGGTAAATTTATATTGCCTTTTGGAACTTTTATGGAACGTTTGCACCCTAGCTGGGTAAATAGAATGCCCACCAAACCTTTAGGTTTTGGTCACGATGGTATAGCACCGGGGTCTGGTGTGGGTGTTGAATTGAGAGGTGCTTTTAGAATGGGCGCTTCTACAGTTAATTATTCTTTTTATAATACCAATGGCCCAGCTATTAAAACCCCAAATGGAATAGAACCAGCCGAAGCAGGTATGTTAGCTTTTAATAACCTTATAGATAACAATAACAGTAAGGCATTTGGTGGCCGTATAGGTTTATTACCATTTGCCAATAATTCAACTGAAGTAGGCTTTTCTTTTTATTCTACAGATAAAGTAGGCACAGCAGGTAGTCCTTATGAAAATTTAGGCGCTAATTTATATGCTTTAGATTTTTCGTTTGTAAAACAATTACCTTCATTAGGAGGTACTTTTGATATCAAATCGCAGTACAATAATTCTAAAGTTGACAATATGATTTATACGGTTGAAGAAGAACCTGGTGTGTTTGAAGATTTAGATTTCGACAATCAAAGTCATTCTTTTTATGCGCAAATATCATACAGACCTACTATGTCTGGCGACAGTTTCTTTAAAAATTTAGAATTCGTTTATCGTTATTCTGAAGTGAGAACACCTGAAGGATCAGGATTTGAGTCAAATAAACAAGAGTCAGCGTTTGGTTTAAATTATTGGATTAGTTGGCGTTCACTTATCAAATTAAATTACCAAAGTATTACAGGAGAAGGAGGCCATGATGTTGTAGGTAGTTTTGATCAAAAAGGTGTCTTTTTACATTGGGCAATAGGATTTTAATAAATTAAAAAAATTAAAAAAAATGAAAACATTTAAAATATTTGGAATCACTGCTGTTGCAATAGGAATTTTAACAGCACTTACACTAGAATCTTGTTCTGCAGAACAGGTAACAGCCTATAAAAATAAATCGGGCGCACAGTTGTGGGGAGAAAACTGTATAAGATGCCATAACACACCCTCTCCAGCAGCTTATAATGATACAGATTGGAACACAATTGGCTTACATATGCAAGTAAGAGCCAATCTAACAAAAGAACAAGCTAAGAAGATTTTCGATTTTATCAAATCGGCTAATTAACTTGTTAATATTTGTTGAATTTTAAAACCACCTTCGGGTGGTTTTTTTATGCCTTTTTTTAATTTCTGAGAAATAAGAAATAAAGAATTACTAATTTTTTGAATTAATTTAGACATAACTGTAGTAGTTTTGTATTATTATTATTAAAATATTTTCAACTAAATGAAGAAAAAATCAATAAATTTAATTCAAAAATTAATTTTTAAAATGACAATTTTTCAAAAGCTGTTAATCGGTGTCATTGTTTTGTTGATATTAATTATTTTACTTGCCAAGATTGGTATGGACACTTTTAATTGTCTAGAAAGCAACACTAAAATTATTTTAAAAGTATCGAATAGACATAATAAATTAAATAATTTAAAAATATCGTTTAGCCAACTTATTATGCCTGCAAATGACTATTTAATAGAAGGCTATGAAACCGAAATTAAAAATTTTAAAGAACTAGATTCTATTATAAACAGTCAAATTAGGGATTTTAAAATATTTGACGCTGAATTTACTAAGCAATATCCATTTAAAAATTTAGAAGATAATTTAAATGAAATTGAAATTATTAGTAAAAGAATTTTTGAGTTAAAAAAAACAAAAAATAAATCAAGTGGTTATGTGATGATGGAATTAATAGATGATATATCTGTTAAGTCAATTAATGTTATAGATGGATTATTAAAAACATCTAATTTAAGACTTCAAAAATATATAAACGCAAGCCATAAAGCTAAACTTGATGCTTCTCGAAAAATAATATTATTGCTCTTAATTATTATCACATCATTAATTATTGGTGGGTTCTTCTATGTAAAATCTATTACTAAACCAATAGATAAGTTAACAGTAGCTGCTGAAAAATTTACACTTGATGCGGCTGATAATAAAAAACATATAGTGACAAGTTCAAGCGATGAAATTAAATTATTCACTAATTTATTTAACAATATGATAGGTGTTTTATCTGAAACAACAGTCTCAAAAGATTATTTTAATGATATCATTCATAGAATTAATGAAACATTAATTATTACAGATATTAATAGAAAAATATTGATTGTAAATAAAGCAACAACAGACTTGCTCGAATATAGTGAAGAAGAACTTATAGGTAAATCAATTGATAAAATTTTACTTGGAGATAATAAAAATAAACCAATTCTGTCAAAAGATGAAACAGCACAGAATATATATAATACATATTATTCTAAATCAAATTTAGCTATTCCTGTTTCATTTTCAAAATCGTATATTTTTGATAATAAGAACAATAAGACGGGAGTTTTATATTTGGGTTTTCATCGTGAAGAAAATAGTATAAATAAGCAACAATTAACAGACAAGTCATTAGATAAAGAGAATAATATTAAATTAATAAACCAAATCCCTTTAACAAAAAGAGAGTTAGAAATTATTAAATTAATTGTTAAAGATTACAATAATCGTCAAATCGCAGATAAACTTTTTATAAGTGTTAGAACCGTTGAAACACATAGAAAGCATATAATGGAAAAACTCAATGCCAAAAGTATTATAGGTCTTGTTCAGTACGCCATTCAAAACAATCTAATTTAATATTCTAGAATCCTATATTTTAAGGAGTTAAAAAATATTTTGTTCAAAAACTAATTTATTTTTTAAAAAATCAATTTCAGTATTTTCTGGTATATTACCATAAGCCCCCAATATAGGGGTTTTTTGGTATGATTTTAACTCTGAAATACAAGAAATTTGTAGTGTAATTTAAAACATAAAAAAATGAAGATAAAATTTACATTATTACTCTTTTTAGTAAGTATTTTCGCTTTAAATGCTCAAAAAAAGGTTTGGGTAGCTCCTAAAACGGCAGACGCTATAACAAACATTACTAAAAACAAAACAGAATCATTACAAAAAGGCAAAGAATTATACAAAGTTCAGTGTCTTATGTGCCGCCATGTTCAACGAGAACGGCAAAGGCGATTCGTGGGTCTTCGTACGGAGCAA
>CAZGZH010000142.1:0-5004 GCA_964529645.1 uncultured Flavobacteriaceae bacterium | reverse complement strand
TCTTTCGCAGTTAAACTCCGTAAAGAAACTAAAATACGATCTAAACTAAATGAATGCGTGGGTGTTTGAGCCGAATCTACGAGATTTGTAAAACGTACTCGAAAACGTGAGGGCAAATCTCCTTGCGCATGTGTTTCTGAAATATACATTATATTAGTGTTTAAAGGTTTAGGCGTACCTTTAATTCGTGGAGCGTGTGCACTCGCTGTAAAAGCACTTGTAAACGTACCATAGTTATTTTGAGCTGCAGAAAAAGAACCCCAAAATACAGTACACAGACCAGCATTGCCGAAAACATTGTGCGCAGAACCACCAAGAAGCTGCACTGTTAATCCTGTGTAACCAGTAACAAATATACCACTTCCTGAACCGACAATTTCCCAAGTAATCGGCCAATCAGCAGTATCAAAAAAGCTACTAACAATGTTTACATTAAAAACAGGTATAGACGGAGCAACTGAAGATATTTGACGCTCAAAGGGACGCATTCTTGTCGCTACAAGTACTTGAAATTTAATATTATCGCTTTGAACAGGTGGCTCTGGAAGAAGTGTTTGTTCGGTGGCGTCGTCAATATCACCGTTGGCTTTTGATAATATCAACGAGCTTGAAGCACTTCCAAAATAACTTATTATAATATAAGTTGTTTGAATATCTCGATTAGCAGCCAACCATAATTTGGGAGGTTGTAAAGTAATTAAATAAAAGAAATAAGCAACATTTTCATAAAACACATATCTTAAATTAAAAGCGTAGCGATAATTTGTTGTAGCCGTTTGAAAAGGACGTGTAAAAGTTAAACCATCATCAGTGGATACAACTAACTGACTAGTACCCGCTAATATAATGGTAGCTTCAAACGAACCCATAAAAAACCCTGGATTTGCTGCAATAGCTCCAATAGAAGTCCAAGTAGCTCCTAAATCAGTTGAGCGATAAACAGTACCGGCTACATTGATTAAAAGGGTTCCGGTTTGTGTTTTAAAAATATCGCAAGCAGCAGATGATAAGGGACTTAATCGTTGCCATTCTGCGGTACTTACAATATATTTAAACAATGAAGGACTGCTTGTACCTCCTGCTAAAATAAAGAATCCTTCTTCTTCAAAATAAACACCGTTAGCAACCGAAGAAGGTGTATTATTTCCAGAAACAGCTGTCCAAGTAGCACCCAAATCTGTACTATAATAAACTGCATCTGCGCCTAAGTTGTGTGAACCGTTAACTGCAAACAAAATACTACGAATACCAAAAATGGAAGAAATTATTGTAGCTGTTGTTAAAACTTTTACCCAATTTTGACCGTCGTTTGTACTTCGCCACACGCCTGTGGCACTACCGGCCAAGCATATGTTAGAGTCTGTTTCAACAAATACAGTATACATAGATTCACCAGTAGAAATAAGTGAACCGGAAGGATGACCTCGACCAATGCCACTAGAACCCGCCTTTAATAACGTATCTGTTTGAGTTAAAACACAATCGCGTGCTGTTCCAACAGATACAGATGTTTGAGAAGTACCGTTTTTTGATACTGCTTCAGTGTATGGCAAATCTTTATAATCGTTTGCATCCGCAGAATAGTCAAAATTAAAAATTTCTGTTTCAGTGTACGGTGTATATTCATGCCAGGCACCCCGCTCTAAAAATAATTTTACTTCCGACAAACTTGCTGGAGAAGCGTTAAAAGGTTGGTGTAAAATATCTGCTAATTTTTCTAATCGATAATTATAGATAGTTGCATACTGCCAAACACTTCCCTCTACAAATTGCACAGCTATGTACGGTAAGTCTGTAAGTGCAGGAGACACGGTTAACCAGAAAGAACGCATCAACTCTAAAATATTAGTAAGTTGAGACAATTTACTAACTAATCCGGACGTACAGGAATCCGAAACAACTAGGGTTATTGTTTCTATAACAGTATCGTACACCCCCGCCAACAAACGTTTTTCTACGGCTGTTGAAGAATCTGCGTAAACACCACCCTGTTTTAGTTGCGCCACTGCCGGTACCCACGCGGTAACGTTAATACCCGTATCGAGCCCTGAAGTAAGTTCAACAGATTCAACACCTGTAAAGAGTTTAATTCTCATTGGACTAACATCTCCGAAAATGTTTGCCGTATTAGTTGTTGTAATACAGCCGCATCTAAATTATTTTGAACCGTCATGTTTAAAGTGTTAGTTTGTGTTGTAGATACCGGTAAGCTAGCAACTTGCGATGCAGGTGTTGCCAACAAAGAAAGAGTATTTTCAGCTTTCTGAATTCCGAGCATTAAACCCGACATTATTTGTTGTCCGATGTGCATAAATACTTTAGAAGGAGAATGAATTTGAAGCTCGTCATTTGCTGCAGAAATCAATTGTTGCATCGTATCACTTACAACAGTTATTAAATCACCTAAATTTGCATTTATACCTAGTTGTATGCCGCTAAACACTTCACCAACATTTAAACCGCTGTCCGCTACTAAACGAATAAATTCTAATTGTTGCTGTAAGAAATTAAATTGTGCACGCTGTTCTTCTACGTGTGCCAATTGTTCTTCTGCTTGTCGTTGCGCATTTAAAGCATCTGTAACTGAAAGAATACTATCTGTAGTTCCAGTGTATTCTCTTGTGGCATCCGTTACATTTTGTAGTTGCTGATAGTAATCACGCGCTGCATTGGCCATGTCTAATAAAGTTTGAACTCTTTCACGTGTACTTGGATCAACAGCTGCTAATCTTTGTAAAGCTCCAATTATATTGTTTAAACCTGTGGCGCTGTTATTTAATAATTGACCGGGTGTACTATAATTAGCAAGATCAAAAAAGAAATTAGATTGCATTAAAGCCGGAATAAAGTTACCAATAGCAGTATTTAAATCTTCTGTTAATTTGGGTACTTGTTTTAAAGGATCTAAAATCGAATTTTGTAATTGTCCACCTAATGAACCTAAAACACCGCTTGCTTGTTGCGCTGCTCGAAAAATACCTAAATGAATAGTACCCGAATGTAGAAAAGGAAGATTATCAATCGTAACGGCGGAAGTCCACGACCAGTTTAAAACGTCTGTCAGAGATTGAGCAACATTGTCTTTTTGACTACGAATACCTGCAGCAATACCCTGACCAATACTCACACCAACACGTTTAAATAACAATGAAGGTGAATGCATATGAATTGCGTCTTTTGCTTTTTGAAAAGCGTTTAATACCATTGATTTTACTTCATCAGCAACTTTACCTGCTAGTGATTTAATACCGTCAATAATTCCTTGAACAATTCCGGCGCCCAGTTTAAACCAGTTGACGGCTGTTTTAAAAGTAGTAGAAATATTATTTACTATTGTTTGAATAGTGTTAATAACAGCACTTATACTATTGGTAAAACCCAAAATAACTGCATCAATTGCATTTCGTGCCATGCTAATCCAATCAAAATTCTGAACCAGGTCTAAAATAGTGTTTAATGTTTTCGGAAAGACACCGGTTGAACCAGTAAGATTAGCATACAAATCAATAAAGAACGCGGTAAAACCCTCAATAAAACCAGCTACACCAGATAAAATTGATCCAAATGTAAGATCAATTGTAGTCAACATTGCTTCTAAAATTGTACCTACCAAATCACCTGTTGAAGAAAATGCTTGTCCCAAATAACCTAAAGCACCAGAAAGGTCGCCTTCAAAAATTGCTCTTACTGCTTGAACTAAATTAACAATAATTGAAGTAACTGCATCACTTGCATCAGCAAATAATTGTGCTAAACGATGTAAATCTGCAGAAGCATGTTCTATTATATTTGCAACTGCTGTTGCAATACCAGTAATAGTAGCAATTAAAGCTAAAACAATTGCACCGATAATTACCCCCACAATTTTTACAGCAGTTGCCACACCGTTCCACACATCGCTCCAATTTAAACCAAGTGCATTTAAAGCCAGTGTTAACTGATCAAAAGCTCTTTTCAAAGGAGGTAATACTTGTGTTTCAAATACCTGAACTACGCTTAACACCACGCTTGAAATAACTTCCCAAACTGTTATAGTAACAGCTTGAATTTGTGGCCAGGATTCAGTAAAATGTTGAACTACTGCACTAGCGACTTCAATTAAAGCAGGTAAAACAACTGTTGTTAAAGAATTAAAAGCAATCTGAATGGCTTGAAGACTGGGTTGAATAGTTATAAATGCAGTTGTAAGTTTCTGAGATATAGTATCAGCCACACTTCCAACACCCCCCGAAAATTGAGGAAAAACAGTTAAAAAGAGTTCACTTAATGAATCTTTTAACCCCAGTAAAAGAGGTACTATGGCTGTAACTATGGCAATAAATTGTTCTTGTACTGCGCTACCAAAAGAAACTAAAGCCGGTATAACTGTTGATTGTATGAAAGCACTAAAACGACTCAACATTGGTAAGATGGTTGTTTGAAAATAAGTACCAAAAGAAACTAAAGCCGGTATAACTGTTGATTGTATGAAAGCACCGATTTGAATTAAAGCAGGAATTACAGTTGTTTGCACAAAGGTAGCTAATTTCAAAAGGACTGGTACTACGTATGTTTGTACGAAAGTACTTATTAGTTGAAAAGCCGGAATTACTTGAGAAATTATAAATTGACGTATTGCTTGTAATCCTGGAATAAATCTACCAGTAATAAAACCAATTAAGCCGTTAATTGCGCTCGGGATTCGAGCTACTAACCAATCGTTTAAGCGTGAGTACATTGGAATTAAGCCGTCTAAAACACCAATATTTGCTAAAAATGAACTTAATAAAGTCTCCATCGACGGACGTAAACTATCTCCGATAGCAATACCAACACCAATTAAATGATTTTTTAATAGCTGCCAACGTTTTGCAGAGGTGTTATATCGAATATTTGCTTCTCGAGTAGCAGCTGTATTTTTTTCCCAAGCTGTTGTACTTTCATCCATTAAGCGACGTAATTCACCGCCAGCGCCCGCTAAAGATAAAAAACTTCGAATTAAACGTTGATTTGAAAGACCCAAAT
>CAZGZH010000141.1:0-5018 GCA_964529645.1 uncultured Flavobacteriaceae bacterium | reverse complement strand
ACTGCAATTAGCTGGTGTTTATGTTTTTTCTAATCAATTAAACAAGGCTCTTATTACCTACTCGCAAGTTAAAACAGGTAATAAAAATTCTGTTTTAGCCCAACAAGCCACTTTTAAAATAGCCCAAACTTCTTATTTTAAAGGCGATTTTAAATGGGCGCAAACCCAACTTAAAGTCTTAAAGAGCGAAACATCACAACTCATTGCCAACGACGCTCTTAAGTTAAGTTTACTCATTGCTAACAATGAATTTGAAGGCAAACCAGAAGCTTTAAAACTTTTGGCTAAAGCCGAATTATTAGCCGTTCAAAATAAAGATTCAGAAGCTTTAGATAGTTTGCAGATTATAAGTACAAAATTCAATAAATATACAGTGGCTTTTTATGCGCTCTATAAGCAAGCCGAGATATATGAAAAACGCCAATCTTTTGACAAAGCCGCGCAAGATTATCTAAAAATTCTAGCGCTAGACAAAAGCAGTATTCTAGCAGACGACGCCTGTTTTAAACTGGCAAAACTTTACCAAAACAAACTCAATAATACTGATAAAGCGGCCGAATATTACGAAAAGATAATCTTTGAGTATCCTGCCAGTATTTATTTGGTTGAAGCCCGTAAAATATACCGGCAACTCAAACCCGATTTAATAAACTAACAATGTACATTTACAACGTAACCATAAATATAGATGAATCCGTTCACGACGCATGGCTCAAATGGATGCAAACAGAACACATTCCCGCTATGTTGGCCACCAAAAAATTTACAGCAGCCAAATTAACACGTGTCTTAATTGAAGAAGAAATGGGGGGCCTTACGTACTCTGTACAATATACCACCAAAGACAAAGCTACCTTACAAAAATATTACAACGAAGATGCCACGCGCCTAAGAAGTCAAAGCAAAGCCTTTGAAGGTAAATTCGTGGCTTTTAGAACTGAATTGGAAATTATTTCTGAGTTTTAAAATTCATATAACAATATCGTTTTAACTAAAACCACAAAAACAGCCACTTTTTCATTTTTAAAAATGCAAATCTGCATTATATAAAATAAGTTTTCTTTTTAAAGTTTATTTCATTTTGCTCTTGTTTTATTTAATACTTGTTTTTCAAGATATTACCCCCCCCCCATTTTTATATTTCTAGCGATTTCGCTAGATTAAAAATTACCTATTTCCGCTATTTGTTTAAGTAAAATATTTTTATACATTGGGGACATTAAAATTAAGACACTGAAAACGAGTGTTTAAAAACGGAGAAAAATCCCTCCGGTTAAAAGTAAAAAATAAAAACAATTCTAGAAGTCTAATTTAATACCTATCTGCCTATGAAATAAACAAACAAGATAACCGGAGGAAAGTGTTGCAATATACTACTTCCCTCTCAAAACAACAACTTGTAGCCGTACGCTATTAAAAAGTTGTTACTAAAATGAGCCTAAGTACCTACCAACTAACTTAAAACGTAAAATTGATAGTTGGTAAATGTTTGCGCTTCGTTAGGGGCAATTAACCTTTAAATTTTATATAATTAAAATTTAATAACAATTATAATTATTGTAACAATTTTATCTCAAAGTTGTGCTTAATGTAATAGAATGGTTAAAAATGGTTGCCCCTCCCAAACGTGACAAACAAATTATAAAAAACACATAAATTGTTAACGCCATTCACAATTAATGTATTTAAGTAAAATTAGAATGGCATAAATTAAATTTATTTTATTATGAAAACAAAAAAAGCAATTTTTGGATTAATCTTAAGTATAAGTATGTTAATTGGTTTGAATAGCATGCAAAAAGCTACACAAGCAAATATTGGATGGGGTATTTCCGCACTATTTAGCGCAGATGCTAATACTACCTCTGCTAATGTGTTAACTGGAGCTGCGATAGGTGGTGGAGCTGTGGCAGCTGCTATATCTGGCGCAGAAGTTGGTGCAGAAATTGGAGTATGGGGTGGATTAGCTGGTATTGCAGTAGGTGCAGTTGTAGGCGGTTTATAATTATTAATCTAAGCATCTCTTATGATTTTAAGAGATGCTTAATAATATCTGATTAAATGTTAAAATATTTTGTTACAATATTAATAGCAATTACTATAGGAATATTGTTAAAAGATGGCATAGTTTTTTTAATTACTAAAACCTTTTCTATTTCAAAAAGGAAAATAATTATTAATTTACTTGAAATAATAATTGTGTCTGTACTTTTATCAATCATGATGCTATTAACAGAGAAGTATGGGGACATTTCATTTTTTTTAATACCTTTATTTTTAGCATTAATATCAACATATCGTTTTACTATTAGTCCATTAAAACACTTAATTTACCACAAAAAGAACAAAACGTCAATTGCTATTGAAAAAAAATTAGTTAGTAAGGGTTTTAATTATAAAGTAAGAACTATTAAATTAAAGAAACCAAATGCATTTGCAACTGGTATCATACCGTTTTATAATTTAATTTTTATTGACGAAAAAATATTGAATGAATTAACAGAAGAACAGGCTTTAAGTATTATCTACCATGAAGTTGGGCATCATGAATTATATCATTTAAAAAAAATGTTACTTATTAATATTTTAATTTCAATCGTTGGTTTTTATGTACTAAGGCTAAATATTGATAACCCTTATTTTGTTCTTTTATTTATAATTATATATGCATTAGTATTTTCTTATTCTACTACCAGAATACAATATAATTTTGAATTTCAAGCAGATAGCTTTTCTGCAAAGATAAACTCAAAAAAAAAATTGATTGAAGCTCTTAGAAATTTAGACAAATTATTTAATAATCGAATTTCAAAAGGAGGTATCTCGCATCCAACATTACTAAAAAGAATTGAAAATATTAACAATGAAAAATAAATTTATTGCTTTTATTTTTTTCGTGCTTGGCATACTCCTATTTTATATAAGCAAAGATACTTCTCAATTACCTACATTTAATAACAATCAATTTAAGATTAGTTTTTATGAGAATATGGAAGCTTTTAAAAATTATGAAATTATTGGAATTTTTATTAATAATTTAATTGTAGGTGTATTATTGTCCATTGTTGGTTATTTTACTGGTGGTTTTTTAACGTTAATCATACTCATTTGGAATGGTTTTTTAGTTGCAATGGTTTATAATATGGCAATTTATAAATTACCAATGGAAACGATTTTATATGCATCTAAACATGCTCCTATTGAAATATATGCTTTTATAAAATTCTCTGAATTTGGTTTAGAAGGCAGATTTTTTATTAAAAATATTTTAAAAAACAATGAAATTGATTTTACTCTTATACCTAAATATCAAAATTTATTTTTACCAATAATATTATTGTTAATTGCTTCAATTTTAGAAATACTTTGACAAATACAATTCAATTAAAACAATCTAATTTTATAAAATATCTTTTTTATTATTTTATTGTGATGCTTATCAGTAATTATATTAAGACTAATTATCTAATTAATTCTTTAGTATTAAATAGTGTTGATATAGCATTACTATCAGGTCATCTTAGTTCGATTATATCATCAATATTTATTCTTATACTTTTCGTAATTATTGTCTTAATATGTGTTTTTATTAAAGATATTTTTTTCGAAGAAATAAATATTGAAATTATCTTTAATGCTATAAAAACTGTTATCATTGTATTTATTTTTTTCGAACTAATACGAATATTATTAATGTATTTTGTCCTTTTTAATGAGATTAAAAAAATTGATCTCTCTGGAGATATAAAACAACAACTATATGATACAGATTGGTATTTTTACAATTCAATTATTTACATTTTTCTTGTGATTTATGGAGCTTTAATGTTTGGAATAGAAATTTATACAAAAGAACATAAAATTATTCCTACAATTATTTTTAGTATAGTATTTTTAAGTTGCTTTTATTTAATAAATGTCAATATTTTTGATTTGCAATAATGAAAAAAATACTTGAAGTACGTTTTTCAGTACCTTTTTATTATCTTTGCCTTATGGAAACAGTAAATTATACAGACTTTCGTGCAAACCTAAAGCATTGGTTCGATAAAGTTATCAATGATGTAAGCGACATTATCATTAAACGTAAAGGGGGAAAAGATCTCGTCTTAGTATCCTTAGACGAATACAACTCCCTAAAAGAAACAACTTATCTTTTATCTGGGAAAAATAGAGACGTTTTGTTAAATTCCATCAAGGAATTAGAAGCAGGAAATGGTGTTAAAAAAGATTTAATCGAATAATGAAACTCACTTGGTCTAAAACCGCTTGGGAAGATTATGTGTATTGGCAAAAGGTAGATAAGAAAATTATAAAACGTATTAACGAACTGATTAAAAGTTGTATGCGAACCCCTTTTGAAGGCATAGGAAAACCAGAAGCTTTAAAAGGTGATTTACAATCTTACTGGTCAAGACGTATAACTTCAGAACACCGACTGGTTTATAAATACAAAAACGACCAATTATTTATAGCCGCTTGTCGTTATCATTACGGGAAGTAAAATCCTGTGAATCATAAATTCTTTCTGTAACTTAGCCTCAATTATTTACTATGACAGTCCGCGCTAAAAAACACCTCGGCCAACACTTTTTAAACGATAAAAATATCGCACAAAAAATTGCCGATGCTTTAACCGAAAAGGGTTACGACACGATTCTTGAAATTGGCCCAGGTATGGGCGTATTAACACAGTTTTTATTACCCAAAAAAAGCGACACCTATGTTATTGAAATAGACAGCGAATCGGTGAGCTACCTTAAAGCCCATTTTTTAAACCTCGCCAATAACATTATAGAAGCCGATTTTTTAAAATGCGATTTAAGCACCTATTTTAAACAGCAACAAGTGGCCATTATTGGTAATTTTCCATACAATATCTCAACACAAATCGTTTTTAAAACCCTTGAAAACAGGCAATATATCCCCGAATTTTGTGGGATGTTTCAAAAGGAAGTTGCCCAACGTATTGCGCACAAAGAAGGCTCAAAAGCGTATGGCATTCTCTCTGTTTTATG
>CAZGZH010000140.1:0-5027 GCA_964529645.1 uncultured Flavobacteriaceae bacterium | reverse complement strand
AGAAGTTATAGAACTTATAAAAACAAACCCAAGTAGCCGCCGTATGTTGGTGTCAGCTTGGAACCCCAGCGTATTGCCCGACACTTCTGTGAGCTTTGCTGAAAATGTGGCTCATAACAAAGCGGCCTTACCACCTTGCCATGCCTTTTTTCAATTTTATATCTCTGAAGGTAAATTATCCTGCCAGTTATACCAACGCAGTGCCGATATATTTCTAGGTGTACCTTTTAATATTGCCTCTTATGCTTTGCTTACTATGATGATGGCGCAAGTTACTGGTTATGCGTACGGTGATTTTATCCATACTTTTGGCGATGCCCATATTTACAACAACCACAAAGACCAAATTGACCTACAACTGAGTCGTACCCCAAGAGCTTTACCCACTATGAAACTCAATCCGGCGGTTAAAAATATTTTCGATTTTACTTACGACGATTTTGAGTTGGTAGATTATGACCCCTATCCATTGATTCGTGGGAAGGTGTCGGTTTAAAAAAAACTCTTGAAGGGTTTGAAACCCTTCAAGAGTTGAGGAGCAGATAACTTACCTACTTAGAAATTTGAATATAAAATCTTATATTTGGAATGGTTTATGTTTACCATTCTTTTAAAATAAAAAATTATGCAAAAAGTTCTTATCATCATCCTTGCTCTGTTTATAAACATATCATTTTCGCAAGAAACATCCACAAAAAGTATAAAATCGCGTGTTAGCGAGGTAACTGTCTTTCTAAACGGCGCCCAAGTCACAAGAAAAAAAGCAGTTGATGTAAAGGCAGGCAAGAGTATTTTAAAGTTCGTCAACCTATCGCCTTACATAGATGCCAAAAGCGTTCAGATTAAAACAGATGACGCTATTACTGTTTTATCGGTTAATCACAACCAAGACTTCTTAAACAAGCTCAAAAAAAGTGAAGAACTTAAAAATCTTGAAAAAAAGTTAAACATCCTTAAAGATAAAATAGAATTAGAAAATACTTATCTCGACATTATAAAAGAGGAACTCAATTTTTTAAAAGCCAACAGAAATATTGGTGGTAAAAATCAAACTTTGAGTGTTAATACTTTAAGAGAGACGTCAAAATTTTACAGTTCTAAACTAACCGCTTTAAAACTAAAAGAAATTGAACGAAATAAAACGCTTACCAAACTGAGAAAAGAAAAAAATAACATCAACAATCAAATTGCTACCATTACCAATAGAAAAGAATTTCCAACTGGAGAAATATTGTTGAAAATCAGCACTAAAAAAGCCTTTAAAGCCTCTTTTAGCATTTCTTATATGGTAAAAAATGCGGGCTGGTATCCTACTTACGACGTCCGTGCTAAAAATATAAAACAACCCCTTGAATTGGTTTATAAAGCCAACGTAAGACAAGACACTAAAGTTGATTGGAATAATGTAAAGTTAAAATTTTCTTCAACCAGTCCCGATGTTTCTGGTGTAGCACCTAAATTAAAAACATATTTCTTAGGTTACAATACTTTACCCCCTGTTTACGGTTCTTTTAACAACACTGTCACAGGAATTATTTCTGATAATTCTGGACCTTTACCGGGCGTAAATGTTATGGTTAAAGGCACAACTATTGGCACTCAAACCGATTTTGACGGTCGTTATACCATTACAGTACCCGATAATAACAGCCGTTTACAATTTTCTTTTGTAGGTATGGAAACTCAAACTGTAATTGCAAACAGACCACAAGTAAACCTTGTTATGAAAGAATCTGCTAATGTTTTAGACGAAGTTGTTGTAACAGCTTATGGCATAAAAAGAAATAGAAAATCCTTAGGTTATGCCACAAGAGCCCTTTCTGGTAAAACAAATGGTGTAAAAATTAGAGGTTACTCAAGTATTCCTAAAGTGCCAAAACTAGTAAATCAAATAAAACAGATTAGAAAACAAACCACAGTTGAATTTGAAATAAAAACACCTCATACACTTAAATCGAGTAACAAAAATTATGTGGTAGACATGAAAGGTTATAAAATTGATGCTGCTTATCAGTATTACAGTGTGCCAAAAATTAAACCTACAGCCTTTTTAATTGCCAACATTACCAATTGGGAAAAATATAATTTACTTGACGGCGAAATAAATATCTTTTTTGAAGGCACTTACGTAGGTAAGTCGCTCCTTGATTTGCGCGAAGCTACAGACACATTGCAAATTTCTTTGGGTAGCGATAAACAGGTAAGTGTAAAACGTGAAAAGGTAAAAGCCCTAACAACCAAACAATTTATAGGTAATAAAAAAACAGAAACCAAATCTTGGAAAATTACCGTTCGCAATAACAAAAAACAACAAATTAATATGGTAGTTTACGACCAAATACCTGTTTCTACTCTAGATGAAATAAAAATTGAAGTTGATAAAAATAACGGCGCTCAATTCAGTTCTAAAACAGGGGAAATGAATTGGCTGTTTTCTTTGGCACCCAATACTAAAAAAGACTTAAACTTAAAATATACTGTTAAATATCCTAAATACAGGAATTTAATTATTGAATAATTTAACTCTTGAAGGGTTTTGAACCCTTCAAGAGTTAGTTTATTAAAAATTAGCGTGCAAGCCTGCTTCCCATTCATCTAAAAATTCCTGAATCTGAGTAACAAATTCCTTAGGTTTTTGGGTGCGATTAATAGTACAATGCAATACTATTTTGTTACGTTCGGGTGGATAACCTGTGGTGATAGTCCACGCAAAAGCATTGGGACAATCTAATAATGTAAAACGCACACCGCCCTTTATTTTATCGTAAGTTATTTTAAAAGCTCCCCAAAGCGTAGCTCCTTCAAAATAAACGCCTTTGTTTTCTATTAAAAACATCGTTTCGGTAAACGATTCTAAATTTTGAGGGTTTATTTTATCTTGAATCTGCGATGCTGTGGTTTGCTTATCTATAATTCTAAAAAATTCCATTGTGCAAAATTATGTATTTATTATGGAACGCTGATAACGCTGATCTGGCAGATTAACACAGATATATCAGTGAAATCTTAAATAATCTGTGTTATCTGCGTTCTATATTTTTATTTTACAACAGCCTTTAAAGTCATAAGTGCTTTTTGCACCGAATCTATCTTAATAAAAGTTATCATCAAGCGCAAACCTTGGCGGGTTTCTTTTTGTTTGATTACACAATCTTTGGGATTTTCTTGAACATATTGCAACACTTTTGTAAAATCAGGCGATTGGTAAAAAGCACTTTGTTGGTCGGCTACAAAATAACCCAAAAGTCTTTTGTTTTTTAGAATGATGCGTTCTAACCCTAACGATTTAGCTGCCCATTTTAAGCGCACACTGTCTAATAAATCAACAACCTGAATTGGAATAGGACCAAACCTATCTTTTAAATGCTGTTCAAATTCTAACAAGTTTTCTTCTGTTTTTAAAGTGTTTAAATCACGATACAAATTGAGCCTTTCGGTTATAACATTTATATAGTCATCTGGGAAAAGAATCTCGAAATCGGTATCAATCTGAACTTCTTTTACATAATCTTTTGCAGGGGTGTCTTTTTGGTTGTATAAATCTTTAAAATCACTTTCTTTGAGTTCTTCAATGGCTTCATTAAGAATTTTTTGATAAGTTTCAAAACCAATATCGTTTATAAAACCACTTTGCTCGCCGCCCAATAAATCACCTGCTCCACGTATTTCAAGGTCTTTCATAGCTATCTGAAAACCACTTCCTAAATCAGAAAACATTTCGAGTGCTTGGATGCGTTTGCGTGCTTCATCAGTCATCATATGATAGGGTGGTGTTATAAAATAACAAAAGGCTTTTTTGTTAGAACGTCCTACCCTGCCACGCATTTGATGCAAATCTGAGAGTCCAAAATTATTGGCATTATTAATAAAAATGGTGTTGGCATTGGGTACATCTAAACCACTTTCTACAATGGTTGTCGAAACCAAAACATCAAATTTATTATCCATAAAGTCCAACATTAATTTTTCTAATTTTTTACCCTCAATTCGGCCGTGACCAATCCCAATATTAGCATCGGGTAACAAGCGTTGCAACATCCCCGCCACCTCTTTTATGGTATCAATGCGGTTATGAATAAAGAATACTTGGCCGCCTCTCTGAATTTCGTACTGAATGGCATCGCGAATCTGCGCTTCGCCAAAGCGGATTACATGCGTTTCAATAGGATATCTGTTAGGAGGTGCGGTATTGATAATGGATAAATCGCGGGCTGCCATCAGCGAAAACTGCAATGTTCTAGGAATAGGTGTGGCAGTTAAAGTTAAGGTATCTACATTCTCTTTAATGGTCTTTAGTTTGTCTTTTACAGCGACCCCAAATTTTTGTTCTTCGTCTACAACTAAAAGCCCTAAATCTTTAAATACCACCTTTTTATTTACCAATTGATGGGTGCCTATAACAATGTCAATCTGACCATTTTCGAGTTCTTTTAAAACTTGGGTACGTTGTTTAGTAGACCTAAATCTGTTAAGATAATCTACCGAAACTGGAAAATCTTTGAGTCTTTCAGTAAAAGTTTTAAAATGCTGAAAGGCCAAAATGGTAGTCGGTACTAAAATAGCGACTTGTTTACCATTATCAACCGCTTTAAAAGCGGCACGTATGGCCACTTCGGTTTTACCAAAACCAACATCGCCACAAACCAAACGGTCCATAGGACGCTCATTTTCCATATCGGCTTTTACATCTTGCGTAGCTTTGTATTGGTCGGGCGTATCTTCAAAAATAAAGCTCGCTTCTAACTCATTTTGCAAATAACTATCGGGGTTAAAAGCAAAACCTTTTTGCATTTTACGTTTGGCGTAGAGTTTTATAAGGTCGTAAGCAATTTGTTTAACACGTGTTTTGGTTTTTTGCTTGAGCTTTTGCCAAGCCCCCGAACCGAGTTTATAAATTTTAGGTATTGTGCCATCTTTACCATTGAATTTGGCAATTTTATGTAAAGCATGAATGCTGATATATAGAATATCACGATCTGCATAAACCAATTTTATAGCTTCCTGTGTTTTACCCGCTACGTCAATTT
>CAZGZH010000139.1:0-5032 GCA_964529645.1 uncultured Flavobacteriaceae bacterium | reverse complement strand
CTTATATGGAAAATATAGAGGTACCCTGCTTTAAACTAAATAATTACACTGTTTGGGGCGCCACGGCCATGATGCTGAGTGAAATAAAAGATTTAATGAAGCGCATTTGACATTTTTATTTTCTTAATTTTGTATTTTCCCTTTATTCAAAAAACAATATGGGTTTATTTAGAAAAGATATTTTTGGTCACTATTATCATATAAAAAGATTTTTAATTAGACTTTTAGGCCTTGTTTCGCATCAGCGGTATAGAAAATTTAACCATCTTCAAATTGAAGGTTCAGAAATATTAAGAAGTCTACCCCATCAAAAGGTTTTAATTGTCTCTAATCATCAAACTTATTTTGCAGATGTTGCAGCAATGTTTCATGTATTTAATGCCGCTTTAAGCGGAAGAGAAGACAGTATTAAAAATATTGGTTATCTCTGGCGTCCTAAAATGAACTTGTATTTTGTGGCCGCTAAAGAAACGATGCGTTCTGGATGGCTACCAAAAATAATGGCCTATGTAGGGGCAATCCCCATTGAGCGTACGTGGCGCGCTGGCGGAAAAGATATCAAACGTCAAGTAAAATTTTCTGATATCAGCAATATTGGTAATGCTTTAAATGATGGTTGGGTTATTACCTTTCCACAAGGCACTACTAAACCTTTTAAGCCAATTAGAAAAGGAACAGCTCATATTATTAAGAAATTTAAACCTATTGTTGTGCCCATTGTAATTGATGGTTTTAGACGCGCATTTGATAAAAAAGGACTCCTCATTAAAAAAAGAGAAGTCTTGCAATCAATGGTTATTAAAAAACCTCTTGAAATCGATTACGATAATGATTCGATTGATGAAATTGTAACAAAGCTAGAGTTTGCCATAGAGCAGCATCCCTCCTTTTTAAAAGTGTTACCTGTAGAAGATTACGTAAAACAAGAAGCTGCGCTTAACAAAAAGCGCAACTTCTGGGATATATATTAGATACTTTTTAAGCCAACCAAGCTTTGAGCATCCACACAGTTTTTTCTTGGTCGGTAATAAAGTCGCTCATCATAGCATTTGTGCCTTCGTCTTCTGCGGCATCAGATAAGTTTAAAATTGTGCGTTCTATTTTTAAGAGTAAGGCTAATGACGACACAATTAAATTAACAGCCTCTTCGTCTTTTGTTATGTTTTTACCAATTTTTATTTCAGATAAAGCAATGTAATCTGAAAAAGTATGCAAAGGTGTTTCTTCTAAAGTTAAAATACGCTCAGCAATTAAATCTACTTTTTCTTGTGCATCTGTATAAAGCTCTTCAAACTTAAGGTGTAATTCAAAGAAATTACGTCCTTTAATATTCCAATGTAAACCTCTTAAATTTTGATAGTAAAGTTGAAAATTAGCGAGTAATACATTTAATTTTTTGGCTAATTCTTTAGATTGGTTGACGTTTAATCCTATTGTTGTAGTTTTCATAATTATTATTTTTAATTGAACACAAATATCCATCAAAAAAATAGGCTATTACGATAATTATAATCAATAGTTTTAATATCTTTATCACAAATATTTATACCAAAATGACCATTACCCAATTAAAGTATGTTTTAGCTATTGCTGAATACAAAAATTTCACTTTAGCATCTCAAAACTGTTATGTTACACAGCCCACATTGAGTATGCAAATACAAAAATTAGAAGACGAACTAGGTGTTAAACTGTTTAACCGAAAGAAAAAACCCATCCAGTTGACCGCTATTGGCGATAAAATTGTACAACAGGCAAAGATAATTGTCGATGAGAGCAACCGCTTACAAGATATTGTAGATCAGCAAAAAGGATTTATTGGGGGCGAATTTAAACTGGGTATCATCCCTACAATTATGCCAACTTTATTACCTATGTTTTTAAGTGTGTTTACTAAAAAACATCCTAAAGTAAAACTGCATATTGAAGAATTAACTACAGAAGAAATTATAAAAAAGTTGCTAGATGGACATTTAGATGCTGCTATTGCCGCGACACCTTTAGAAAATAAAGCTTTAACAGAACGTGTTTTATATTACGAACCTTTTGTAGGGTTTATACCAGAAAACCATACGCTTTATTCAAAAAGCAGTCTTGTACCAGACGATTTAGATGTAGAAAATATTCTTCTATTAGAAGATGGTCATTGTTTTAAAGAAAGTGTATTAAATATTTGTAAATCTGACAAGCTATCGGAAAACCAAAGTTTTAAACTTGAAAGTGGCAGTTTTGATACACTTATTAAATTATCAAAAGAAGGTTTGGGTATGACGCTTATTCCCTATCTCAATACTTTAGATTTAAAAGAGGACGGCAAATATTTAAGACCCTTTGAAAAACCAGAACCCGCAAGAGAAGTCAGTCTTATATTTCATAAAGCACAGTTGAAAATTCAGATGATTGAAGCTTTAAAAAGCACAATAGACAGTGTGGTTAGAGGAGCCATTGCTTTTTATGATGTTAAGATTGTGAGCCCTTTGGCTAAAAAAAAAGGAGCTTTATAGCTCCCTCAATTTAATTTTAAATGTACCGCATACAGACGGTTAACTCTGGCTTGTTAGAAATAAAAGCGGCTAACCAAATTCTCAACTCTTCAATTTCGTAAGGAAGTAATCTTCTAACTGCTTTTTCAAGTTCTTTGCAAAAAAGTGTTGAGTCGAAACTCACTTTTTTTAGTACAGTCTTAGTGTACTCAAACATTGCTCTTGCCATATAAAAATTCAATTTATTTAAGTTAGAACGTAAAAAATTAAAAACTATTACAATTCTGTTATAAAAATTTATAACTTTTCAATTTTACCTAACAAACTGTTGGCTTTTTTCTCTAATTCTTTGCTTATAGCAGCAAAATGTTTTTTCTTATTATCTACTTTTTTTGCATTTACTTTTTCTATCAAAGCATCAAAAACAGCAATGGCCTCATCAATAATTTTTTCTGATTTATCCATCTTTTTATCACTGTTTACTAATTGCCAAACATAACATTCTTCAATTACATCGGATAAGACATAATTAATGTCTTTCTTTAAATTTTTTATACTACTCATAATTAAATTTATTTTGTGCAAAAATACAGCTTTTTAAGCTAATTAAAAACTATTACAATTTATATAAGTTATTAACAATAACTCAAAATATATGCACTTATTATTTCATTTTAAAAAAATAGTGTTAAATTTATACCTTAATCTTAATTAATTAACATAACTATGGAATTATTATCAAAAATTACCGATTGGGTCAAAGGATTATTTGGACTCTTGGCTGCCCTTTTAGGGATTGGCGTATTTGCAGAATTATTATTCGGTAGCTTCTTAGGGGGTTACAGTGTTGTAGGCAACATAATTAATGTTGTTGGACAATTTGGCGACAAAGGATTTGTAGGCTTACTCGCATTTATTTTAGTAGTCCTATTTATTGATGGACGCAAATAACAATTTGTACCTAGTTAAATAATATAATCTGCATATTATTTTAAAAAAAGGAGGTAGTCTAACAACTATCTCCTTCCTTTTTATCCTATTTTAGTTAATAACTTTAAAAAAAAGCTTATAAAAAGACTTCTAAAACAACGGCCTTTTTAGTCGATTTAAAGCATATATTATTTAACTTGTTTGGAACCAAAACGCACTCCCCAAAATTTAAATTAATGACATCTTTTTTGCCAAATTCTAAAGTGACAGTTCCTTCTGTACATATATATACAATAAACGTGTCTTTTTGACTGTTATCTAGTTTTATTTCCCCATTAAGATTGATAATGTTTGTTGTAAAATAAGGACACGTTAATACAGAAGACACTTCATTTTGGAGTGCTTTATAATCTGTTTTATACGATTTTTGAGCCTTATAATCTATGGCTTCTAAAGCTAGGTCGGTATGTAATTCACGTCCTTTACCGGTAATGTCTTTCCTATCCCAGTCGTAAATACGATATGTAATATCACTTGTTTGTTGAATTTCGGCCAGTAAAATACCCGCCCCTATGGCATGAATACGGCCTGTTGGGATAAAATAAACATCGCCTGATTTGACGATATCATTATTTAATAAGTCGTTAATTTTATTTTCGCTAAGATATTTAAGATATGTTTCTTTGTCACAATCTTCTTTAAACCCAACTATGAGATTAGCTTCTCTATCGGCTTGCATAACATACCACATTTCGGTTTTACCGAAGGAGTTATGACGCTTTTTAGCCAGTGTATCATTAGGGTGCAGTTGGATACTTAAAGCTTCTTTAGCGTCAATAAATTTGATAAGTAACGGAAAATCGTTACCAAAGGTCTTATATACTTTCTCACCTACTAAATCGGCCTTAAACTTTTTTATCAATGATTGTAAATCGGTACCTCTATAAGCACCATTAGCCACAACCGATACATAGTTTTTTACAGCAGAAACTTCCCAACTTTCGCCAATATTATGCTTATCGGATGCTTTGTTGAGTAAGGATTTAAGTTTAGTGCCACCCCATATTTTTTCTTGTAAAATAGGTGTGAATTTTAAAGGATAAGCAATCATTTAATCTAATTATATTTATGCAAATATCGGTTAAATTTTTATAACGATTTATAGTATTGAAGCCCTTTTAATGCTTATTTTTGTAGGGCAATCAATCTAAATTACCAACAGATGAAAACTTTTATTGAAAATTTACCTAAAGCCGAATTACATTTACACATAGAAGGTTCTTTTGAACCGGCTCAAATGTTCGAAATTGCACAACGCAATAATATTTCAATTCCGTTTAAATCTGTTAAAGAAGTAGAAGAAGCTTATAAATTTGATTGTTTACAAGATTTTTTAGACATTTATTATCAAGGGGCTCAAGTACTAGTTTATGAGCAAGATTTTTACGATTTAACCTATGCTTATCTCGAAAAATGTGCGGCTCAAAATGTGAGACATACCGAAATAATGTTCGACCCACAAACACATACAGAACGCGGTATTGCTTTTGAAACTGTAATTAAAGGCATTAGTAAAGCCTGTGAAGATGCCAAAGGAAAATTAGGTGTTTCGTCATTAC
>CAZGZH010000138.1:0-5035 GCA_964529645.1 uncultured Flavobacteriaceae bacterium | reverse complement strand
TTAATCAGAACTTAATTTAAACAAATATCTGCCCTATAAATGGGGGAATGATTAGCCCAAATACCAGTTTTAGGTTTAATAATTTAAAGTTTAGTCAAAACTACTTTTTCTGTTTGTTTTTCTATAAGCTGTTTGTAAAAATCTTTTAAATTGGTGTAATAATTGTAAGGGACAATAGATTTATTAATCTTAACTGATGTTAAAACTTGAATTTTATTTTCCCCATTTTTTGTAATTATATATTTAAATGAGCCCATGTTTTCTGGTAGTCCGATAGCCTTGTTTTGAGGTAGTGTACTTATTGAATAGCCATCAGGAATTTTAATTGAAATAGTATAATTTTTTTCCCATTTAGAACCAAAATCTATGGGGTAAGTACGTTTTTCTAATTTGAAAGGATTTTTATCCATAGCCAAAAATAGTAAAGGTGAAAAGTATATTTTATCATTTATAACATCGCAGTAATCTTCAGCCAGAAACTTAAAAGACTCAACAAGAGGTTTATAAATTTCTTTTTTATTAGATACTTTTAAATCAGAAATTTCTATACCATCGTAAGCTTCCTCAAGCCTACTTTGTAAACTTTCTTTAGCTAAAAAAGCTTTTGTTTTTCTGTAATTTAGGGCAAAATTCGAAAAATAGGAACTTCTTTTTAAACCAGTTACAGTGCCGTCAGTATCTATTTTAGCATATAAGATTACACGTGATTTGGCTGGTTTAGCAGAAAATAAATTGATAGAACTTGAGCTGCCATCACTTCTAACCAAACGGCCGTGCCAGTTTAAGGTTCTTTTAGGCAGTACATTAGGCATGCTAAATATTTCTGTGGCATCAAAAAGCACATATCCTGTTTGAAATTCTAATGCAGCGATAACGTAATTAAACCCATCTGAGGTTGGAAATAGGGGTATGCCATGGCTTCTGGTACTAACTAAAACAGGGTTGGCTTTTAAACCAGCTTCTCTAAACAAAGCGACTAAAGTTAAGTTAATATCGGCAACATTACCTGCATGCTCTTGGTAGGCTTTTTTCAAACCTTTATCGGTATATTTTCCATATAACCCGTTCCATTTTATTTTAGATTTTACAAATTGAAATAAGCACATAGCTTTTTCTTGATCAGATTTCCCCATTATATCAAGAGCTACAACGTCATTTTTTAAAAAGCCCGTGTTGGCAAGTTGTCTTCCAAAATTGCTGCTTTTGTAAATTGCTTCTGTCACAGCACCCCAACTGCTTCCATAATTAGTTACATAACTATTAGGGTATTGGGTAGATGTATGTTCAAAGTGTACTTTGGCTATATAATTATTTATATTGTTAATAAGAGGTTCTTCTTTTATAGCTGGTACATTGAGTTCCGTAGCGGTGTAAACAAGGTCTTCTAATCGAACTTCAGAGTTACTAGTTTTTCTGCTAACCATATAATCACTATTTCTTGTTGTATTAACTTGATTAATAAACCTAATAGTTCTGTCTTTTTTTGAAGTAGTAAATTTTATTGGGTAATAAAAATTGGGTTGGTATTTAAAAGTAAAATATTCGGGTATTTCTACTTTGGCTACTATTTTTTTTACAGGAATTTTATACTGAAAGATGACATCATTAATATTCCCTATAAAAGGAGAGGAAATGTTATAAGTCCATTCTACCACACTACCCACGCTAACATTAGACATTGTAAATTTATAACTCGTCCAGTGTTCATTAATTTTTTCTTTAAATATTAGTTTACTTTTTAATTTAACTCTTGAAATTTTACCTTTTACTAAATTATAGGTATAACCTTTAATGCTTACACTTTCGTGGGCGCTATTATTTCTGTAAATAGTAATAGCTTTTTTAGCCCATTCTAGACCTTCTTTATTGTAAATTTTTATACGTTCGTGAATTTTTGTGATCAAAATAAAACCAGTACCCTGAACGTAGTCGTAATACGATCTTCTTTTTTTGTAGATAAAGGCTGCTGGAGCTGTAGAATCTAAGGGGTAGACAGTTTCCTCTAATTCTTGTTTAGAAACACTACCAAAATTAATGTTTTGAGCAGATGTTTTTAAGGTAAAACAAATAAAAACCAAAATAGCAAATAGGCCTATATTTCTCATGGTTGTTTTTTAATTAATATGATTTTACTATTGTCTTTGCGAACGATACTTTTTTTGTATTTTCTAAAATTGTTATACAACTCTTTTGGGAAAGTACCTTGATTAACTATATTAATACGTTTGTAAATTATAGTACTGTCGTTTAATTTTATTACATCTGTTGTATAAGAACCAAAAGTAGATTTTAAAGCTACTGATTTTGATAGTGATTCAATTTTATAATCACGAGGAAGCTTAATTTTAATTGAATCTTTATCAGTATAACCATTGTCAATTTCAATGGGTAAAAGACGGTTTGACATGCGCTTAGGCACGTAGTTATTCTTATTAAAAGCGTTTAGGGTTAACAAGAGTCTTTGGCCACTTTTAAGGGCATAATTTGTTGCAGACAACATGACTTGTTCTTTAAAAACACTGGCTTTTTTATCGGCAGAATTATTGATTTTTGAAATAGACAGATTATTGATGTTGTCAAAATAAGCTTTATAATATTTTACAGCTTCTTTTTGAGTTTTGTATGACAGTTTAAAATGATTTCTAAACTGAACACCAGAACTTTTTATAGAAAGCTGGCCGTTTAAGGTTCCTTCATTATCTATTGAATAAGAGCCAACAGTGTATTGATAGTTTTCTTTAACATCATAAACTTTTGTGTGTTTTATGACACCACCATCTGGTTTAATTACCAAAACATCACGATCGTTTGTAAAGCTGCCTACATAGCCAAATGGATTTTTTTGTGTGGTACATTCAAGCCAAACAGTATCCTTCTTGGTTGGTAAATACAAAATGACGTGATTCCCTTGCATGGCCACAAAATTTTTATCAATATCTTTTTTAACATCTGCATAAGCAATGGTATAGTAAGCTTCTACCTTAGCTTCTTTTAATAGCGCCTGAGTGTAATTTACCAAGGCTTTACAATCGCCATAACGCATTTTATCAACTTCATCTGCTCTCATAGGTTTCCAGCCTCCTATACCTATTTGTACACTTATATAACGTGTTTTCTCTTGCATAAAAGCATAGACTTTTCTTGCGCGTTCCATAGGGTCTTCAATGCCTTTTACCAATGTTTTTATTTCTGTTTTTGTAGCCTCTGTTAGCTGGTCTCTTCCCAACAGTAAATTATTATACATCCATTTTCCAAAGTCAGTCCAATTATTGGCACTTCCTTTAACACCTGCCAAACTAAATAAATTAGGCGCTAAAACTAAATTAGGCGCAAAATTTGTAAATAATGGACTTAAGGGTTCACTTTCAAAAGCTTTTAGGTTTTTTGTGCTGTACTGTATGTGCCCTGACATACTTGTATTTTTAATATTATAACCCTTAAAGTTATTTTCTTTAACGCGAATTTTTAATAAATCTTTAGGGTAATTTACTGTAAAACGACTTTCTTCTGTACTTGCGTAATAGCCATGTATTGGCGTCCAACTAGGATAGAAAGCTGTGTTTTCTTCTTCTACTATTGTAGTTATATCTATAGTATAGGGATATTTAATAGGGATGTATTTATAATATTTTAAACGACTGTCACTGTACAAACTACTGCCAGATGCAGAATAATCTTTTATGTCTTTAGATTTTAATTTTTTAATTTCAAAGCCAAACGCGTTATATAAAATAGCTTTAACAGATTTAATAGAGGAATGTTTGTCGTAATGAACATTAATTGTGGCATCTACGTCACCGTATTTGTTAATAACAGTTACAATTAAATGTCTTTTTATACGCATTTTATAAGGAGAAGACATGTCTATTTGAGTATCGTCTAATCTTATAACAGCATTGGCATTTTCTTTTAATGAATCTGCAATAGTTAAATAACTGTATTGGCTTGTTTGTGCATTAGCAAAATAGCTTGCTAATAGCAAAAAGTAGAGAAGTGTCTTTTTCAAAATAATTTTACCGGGGGGTAAGTTAAAGTAGCTAATTTACAAAATTATTTTCTATTTTTAGAATCTATTATAATGGTAACAGGTCCGTCATTTAATAAATCAATTTTCATGTCGGCACCAAAAACACCCGTGCCTACTTTTTTTCCTATTTCCTTTTCAAAAAGAGTAATAAATTGTTTGTAAAGCGGTATTGCTATTTCAGGTTTTGCAGCCCCCATATAGCTGGGCCTGTTCCCTTTTTTTGTACGTGCCATCAGTGTAAACTGACTAATAATTAGGGCTTCTCCTTTAATATCTTTAAGCGATAAATTCATAATGGCGTCGTCATCATTAAAAATTCGTAAATGGGTAATTTTTTTGACAAGCCACTCAATATCTTCTTGCGAATCATCGTGAGCGATACCCAATAAAATTAAAAGTCCTTTGCTAATATTACTGTGAATTTTATTTTCTATTGTAACACTGGCTTTTGTTACGCGTTGTAAAACAGCTTTCATTTGGGTGGGTAAATTGAAGTTCGGTAATTAGTATCGTCTCCTAAAACTAATTGGATATAATTTTGATAACGCCAAAACGAGATAGTGCCATTTTCAACAGCCTCCTTTATAGCACAATTGGGCTCGTTTATATGTTGGCAATTTTTGTACTTACAATTAGATTTAAGTTTAAAAAATTCAGGGAAATAGCCATCAATTTCTTGAGGGTCCATATCTACAGTGCCAAAACCTTTTATACCAGGTGTGTCAATAATATAACCGCCAAAAGGTAGGTCGAACATTTCGGCAAAAGTAGTAGTGTGTTTGCCTTGTTTATGCTGGTCTGATATTTGTTTAGTTTCAAGGTTTAATTCTGGGTCTATAGCGTTTATAAGTGTCGATTTACCCACGCCAGAATGACCAGAAAACATATTGACCCTATGTGTCATCATCTCTTTTAAAACAGCAATATTTAATTGGCTTGTTGCCGATATTTCTAAGCATTTGTAACCAATTTTACTGTAAGTATCTATCAATTCTTTTCTGTTCTTGT
>CAZGZH010000137.1:0-5074 GCA_964529645.1 uncultured Flavobacteriaceae bacterium | reverse complement strand
CTTTATTTGCCATAGAAGATGTAAAAGAAGCTAAAAAAAGAGACATTCCCATTATGGTAAGTGGCACCATTACCGATGCCAGCGGACGCACCTTATCCGGTCAAACCGTAGAAGCCTTTTTGGTATCGGTATCTCATATTCCGTTACTGAGTGTTGGTTTTAATTGTGCTTTGGGAGCTAAACAATTATTACCCCATATTGAATCGGTTGCTAAAAAAACACATTTCTTTACTTCGGCGCATCCCAATGCGGGACTCCCCAATGCTTTTGGCCAATACGATGAAACACCCAAAATGATGCGCGATCAAATAAAAGAATACCTCGATAAAAATGTAGTGAATATTATTGGGGGCTGTTGCGGTACAACACCTGACCATATAAAATTAATAGCTGAGTTGGTAGCACAATATTCACCAAGACAAGTTTTATTAAACCAAAATGTAGCAGAATAAAATGACGAAAGAAACTAAATATTTGACATTATCGGGATTAGAACCTTTAATCGTTACGCCTAATAGCAATTTTATAAATGTGGGCGAGCGTACCAATGTTACGGGGTCGCGTAAGTTTTTACGTCTGATTAAAAATCAGCAGTTTGAAGAAGCTTTAACCGTTGCTAGAGATCAAGTAGAAAACGGGGCTCAGATTATTGATGTCAATATGGACGAAGGATTGTTAGACGGCGTAGAAGCCATGACAACCTTTTTAAATCTTATCGCCTCAGAACCCGATATTGCCCGCGTACCCATTATGATTGACAGTTCTAAATGGGAAATTATTGAAGCCGGTTTAAAAGTGGTTCAAGGAAAAGCCGTTGTCAATTCAATCAGTTTAAAAGAAGGTGAAAAGGAATTTATGTATCGTGCTAAGCGGATAAAACGCTATGGAGCTGCTGTCATAGTTATGGCTTTTGACAAAGACGGTCAAGCCGATAGTTACGAGCGTCGTATAGAAATTTGTAAACGCTCTTATGATATACTAGTAGAAAAAGTAAAATTTCCACCTCAGGATATTATTTTCGACCCGAATATTTTTCCGGTTGCTACTGGTATGGAAGAACACAAATTAAATGCCCTCGATTTTTTTCGCGCTACAAAATGGATAAGAAAAAATCTGCTTTACGCACACGTAAGTGGCGGCGTGAGTAATGTATCCTTCTCGTTTAGAGGGAATAATACCGTTAGAGAAGCCATCCATTCGGCTTTTTTATACCATGCCATTCAAAACGGTATGACGATGGGAATTGTTAATCCGGCTATGTTAGAGGTGTATGACGAAATTCCAAAAGACTTATTAGAACGCGTAGAAGATGTGTTGCTCAACCGCCGTGATGACGCTACCGAAAGGCTATTAGATTTTGCCGAAAATGTCGATAAAAAAGGTCATAAATCTAAAACTGCCGATTTATCTTGGCGTAAAAATACAGTCCAAGAGCGTATCACACACAGTTTGGTAAAAGGTATTGATGCTTTTATAGAAACCGATTGTGAAGAAGCACGTTTGCAAGTAAATCAACCCATTGAGGTGATAGAAATTTACTTGATGAATGGCATGAATGTGGTGGGCGATTTATTTGGGTCGGGTAAAATGTTTTTACCGCAAGTGGTTAAATCGGCCCGCGTTATGAAAAAAGCCGTGGCCTATCTATTACCATTTATTGAGGAAGCTAAAAAAAGCCTCCCCAACCCCTCCGAAGGAGGGGCTTATAAAGGTTGGGAAACTGCTGACCCTGTTTTATACGGTTTACTAAAAGATTATGCCAAACAAATGAGGAATGAACCTACAGAAGCCGAAAGCATTTTGTGGGAGATGTTAAAAAATAAAAAATTAGTGGGATTTAAATTCAGAAGACAACATATTATTGGGAAATATATTGCTGATTTTGTTTGTTTAAAAAGGCGTTTGATAATTGAATTAGATGGTAAAATTCATCAATTACCAAACAATAAAGAATCTGATGCCATTAGAACTGAATGGTTAGAATCTCAAGGTTTTAAAGTCATTCGATTTACAAATGAAACGCTAATCGGTGACCTAGAAAATACCTTAAATACAATTTTAAAAACATTAAACATCCAATCTGAAATTGAAAGCAAAAGGATTCCCCCTTCGGGGGTAAGGGGGCAAGGACGTATTTTATTGGCCACCGTTAAAGGCGATGTTCACGATATTGGTAAAAATATTGTAGGTGTGGTCTTGGCATGTAACAATTTTGAGATTATCGATTTGGGGGTTATGGTACCCCCAGAAAAGATTCTTGAAACAGCTAAAAAAGAACAAGTAGATGTCATAGGGTTGAGTGGTTTAATAACACCATCGTTAGGTGAAATGGAATTTCTAGCCAAAGAAATGGAGCGTCAAGATTTTAAAATTCCTTTAATGATTGGTGGTGCCACAACATCAAAAGTGCATACGGCGGTAAAAATTGACACACATTATTCAAATAATGTAGTGCATGTATTAGACGCCTCGAGAGCGGTGAATGTGGTGAATAATTTATTAGGGAAAGACAAAGTACAATTCAATTTAGATACAAAAAAAGAATATCAAGATTTACGCGAAGGCTATCTAAACCGTGCTACCAAAAAGCGCTTTTTGAGTTTTGAAGAAGCTAAAAAGAATAAATTACAATTGGAGTTTAATGAAGATACTATTAAAAAACCTAATTTTACAGGAGTTAAAGTGTTAAATGATATCGCTTTAAGCGATATAGTGCCGTTTATAGATTGGACACCCTTTTTCCAATCGTGGGAGTTACACGGCCGTTATCCTAAAATTTTGGAAGATGATATTGTTGGCGCAGAAGCCTCTAAACTTTTTAAAGAAGCGCAAGCCTTGTTAAACGACATCGTGACGCATAAAAAACTTAAAGCCAGAGCAGTATTAGGTATTTTTCCAGCCAATACCATTGACGATACTATTATTGAATTATATCAAGATGACAGTCGTAAAACAAAAATAGGTCAGTTTGTAAGCTTAAGACAACAAACCCCAAAAGGTGTTGGTAAGTCTAATTTAGGTTTGTCAGATTATATTGCGCCTAAAGAAACAGGCTTAACAGATTATGTGGGTTGTTTTGCGGTTTCAACAGGCTTTGGTGTTGAAAAATTAACCGCTGCTTATGAAAAAAACCATGACGATTTCAATAGTATTATGGTTAAAGCCTTGGCGGATAGATTGGCTGAAGCCTTGGCCGAATATTTACATCACAAAGTAAGGACAGATTACTGGGGTTATGAAGTTGGCGAGACCTTTGATAACAATGCGCTAATTAAAGAAAAATACTGCGGAATTCGTCCGGCACCGGGCTATCCAGCTTGTCCTGATCATACCGAAAAACGCACTATTTGGAAGCTGTTAGATGTTGAAAAAAATTGTGGAATTACCTTAACCGAGAGCTTGGCAATGTTCCCAACAGCGGCAGTTTCAGGCTATTATTTTGCCCATCCACAAGCCAAATATTTTGGTTTGGGAAAAATAAAAGAAGACCAATTAAAAGTATTTGCGTCATACAAAAACATGACAACAGATGAAGCTAAAAAATGGTTGTATCCCAATTTAGCCGATTAAAAATATTAAAAATTATAACTTATGAAAGTTACAGAACACATCGCGCAAGCTAAAGGGAAAACATTGTTTTCGTTTGAAATTATTCCGCCTAAAAAAGGGCATAGTATTCAGCAGTTGTATAACAATATTGACCCATTAATGGAGTTTAAACCGCCTTTTATAGACGTGACTACTTCGCGCGAAGAATATGTTTACATAGAACGTCAAGGTTTATTAGATAGAAAAGTAACCCGTATGCGTCCTGGTACGGTAGGTATTTGTGCTTCATTGCGTTATAAATATGATGTTGATACCATTCCGCATATTTTATGTGGCGGATTTTCTAAAGAAGAAACTGAATATGTACTGGTTGATTGCCAGTATTTGGGGATTGACAATTTAATGGCTTTACGTGGCGACGCCATGAAGCACCAACGTTTTTTTGAACCGAGTAAGGGAGGTCATCAATATGCAGTTGATTTAGTCAAACAAATAGGCGATTTAAACAAGGGTGTTTATTTGCACGACATCATGGAAACACCTGTAAAAGCCGATTTTTGTATTGGTGTAGCTGGGTATCCCGAAAAACATATTGAAGCACCGAGTTTAGCATCCGATTTAAAGCGTCTTAAAGAAAAAGTTGATGCGGGTGCTAATTATGTAGTAACGCAAATGTTTTTTGACAATCAAAAGTATTTTGATTTTGTAAAAGCAGCTAGAAAAGAAGGTATAACTGTCCCTATAATTCCCGGAATTAAACCTATTGCTGTTTCAAAACATCTTCAGGTATTACCGCAAGTATTTAAATTAGATTTACCTCAAGATTTAATAGATGCAGTGTCGAATTGTAAAGATACTAAGGCGGTTAGACAAGTAGGTATTGACTGGGCAACACAGCAAACCAAAGAATTGCTAGAAGCCAATGTGCCGGTTATTCATTTTTATTCGATGGGAAAATCGGACAATATAAAAGCGATAGCACAAAAGTTTTTTTAAGAATATGTAAGATAATAGTATTTAAGAATACTATTATAAGAGAATCCTATTAAAATAGAAAGAATACACATTAAATATTTTTTTACCTTTGTCGTTCAAAAAAACAATTAAAAATATAAATTATGGCTTTAGAAATAACAGATGCTACCTTTGATGATGTAGTATTAAAATCAGACAAACCGGTATTGGTAGATTTTTGGGCAGCTTGGTGTGGTCCTTGTCGTATGTTAGGTCCCATTGTAGAAGAATTGGGCAAAGATTACGGCGATAAAGTTACTATTGGTAAAGTAGATGTAGATAACAATCAAAAATATGCAGCTCAATATGGTGTACGCAATATTCCAACAGTGTTATTGTTTAAAGGTGGCGAAGTTGTAGATAAACAAGTTGGCGTAGCCCCTAAAAAAACATATTCAGATAAATTAGATTCGCTTTTATAAGCACCTATTGAAAATAAATTATAAAAAAGGTTTAGCTATTTGGCTAAACCTTTTTTATTTTAGCTTACTTTTAAGCACTGTATGGCATT
>CAZGZH010000136.1:0-5075 GCA_964529645.1 uncultured Flavobacteriaceae bacterium | reverse complement strand
ATATTGAATCAGAATGAATTAGAATGTTATTACGATTTAACAGCAACACCTGGTAACATCCCAAAAGAAATAAAAGGCAAATACAATTATCTAGATAACCAAAAAATAAGTTCTAAATTATTAGAATTTAATGACGGTAAAACGGCTATTGTAAATTTTAATATACCCAGTATACATTGTAGTTCTTGTATTTGGGTTTTGGAGAATTTGCACAAACTCAATAAAAATATTAAGAGTACACTTGTTAATTTTCCCAAAAAAACGGTTCGCGTTACTTTTGCAATTAAAAATATTAGCTTAAAAGATGTAGTAGAGCTTATGTCTTCTATAGGTTACGAGCCTTATATAAGTTTAGAAGATGCGTCGTCTGGTAAGAAAAAACACAACAGACGTTTGACATATCAAGTAGCTGTAGCTGGTTTTTCTTTCGGTAACATTATGCTTATGTCTTTGCCAGAATACTTCCAGATGGAAGAATTTTGGCTCAATCTTTACAAGCCTTTTTTTAGAGGATTGATGTTAGCTTTGGCCATACCTGTAATAGTATATTCGGCTCAAGATTATTTTATATCGGCTTATAAAGGGCTAAAACATAAAATATTAAATATAGATGTACCCATAGCTTTAGGAATTAGTGTGTTGTTTATAAGGAGTAGTTATGATATCATTTTTAATATAGGACAGGGTTATTTTGACAGTTTAGCTGGATTGGTATTCTTTTTACTCTTAGGAAAAATATTTCAGCAACGGACTTACAATTTTTTATCTTTCGAACGCGATTACAAATCGTATTTTCCTATTGCTGTCACAAAAATCGATTCAGATAGAAAAGAACATAACATTCCGGTTTACGACATTAATAAAGGCGATAGATTATTAATAAGACATCAAGAATTAGTGCCGGTAGATGGTATTTTAATAAAGGGTAGTGCACAACTTGATTACAGTTTTGTCACAGGAGAATCGGCACCTGTTGAGAAGATTTCTGGTGATAAAATATTTGCAGGAGGTAAACAGCTAAGTGGCAGTTTCGAAATGGATGTTTTAGAAACGGTATCGCAGAGTTATTTAACGCAGTTGTGGAGTAATGAGGTGTTTAACAAGAAAAGTGAACATTCTATAAAATCCTTAACAGACGCTATAAGTAAAAAATTCACAATTATAATTTTAGCGATAGCAATTATTTCATCAATAATTTGGTACAATATTAATCCAATAGAAGCTTTTAATGTGTTTACAGCTGTTTTAATAATTGCCTGTCCTTGTGCCTTGGCTTTGGCAGCTCCTTTTGCCATGGGCAATATGTTGCGCCTATTTGGAAACACTAAATTCTATCTTAAAAATGCTGCAATTATAGAAAATTTATCTAAAATAGATACTTTGGTTTTTGATAAAACAGGTACTTTAACAAGCAGTGAATCTAAAATAAACTACAGCGGAAAAGTGCTATCAGAAATTGAAAAGCAATATGTAAAGTCACTTTTAAGACATTCTAACCACACATTGAGTAGGAAATTATACAATTTTATAAACGCCAATTCTAATTTTGAAGTTATTGATTTTATAGAAGAAGTAGGAAAAGGAATCACAGGTAAATTAGAAAACACAATAGTTAAAATAGGCTCGGCAACCTTTGTAAATGCTAAAGAAAGTAGTTCTTTATTGCAGACTAATATTTGGATTAAAATTGGCGCAAAAGTTAAAGGGACATTTACTTTTGAAAGTACGTATAGAGAGGGTTTAAACGAGACGTTCAAAACATTGAAAAAAAGATATACTTTAATAGTACTGTCTGGCGATAACGAGGGCGAAAAAGAAAGATTGACTAAGTTGCTGCCAAAGGAGGTTGATTACTATTTTAATCAGAAGCCACAACAAAAATTAAATTTTATAAAGAACCTCCAATCTAAAGGTAGAAATGTTATGATGATTGGCGATGGCCTTAATGATGCGGGTGCTTTAGCGCAAAGCGATGTAGGTGTTGCTGTATCTGAAGACATCAATATTTTTTCACCTGCTTGCGACGGTATTATAGCCGCAGAGAAATTTAGAATGATTCCAAATTACTTAAAATCGGCAAAAAGAACTTTAAATATTATAAAAATTAGTTTTGCTATTTCTTTTATATACAATATTTTAGGAATGTTTTTTGCCGTGCAAGGTCAATTATCGCCAATAGTGGCAGCCATATTAATGCCTATTAGTTCTATATCTGTAGTCCTTTTTGTAACAATTGGCACAAATATTTTATCTAGAAAAGATGATATTTGTCAGTAAATTAGTATTTTGCATGCTGTATTTTTACAAACAATTAACTAAAAATCAAAACTGCAACCTATGGGTGTTGTTTACATAATGATACTGGTAAGTTTATTAATAGCCTTACTTTTCTTCTTTTTGTTTATTGGCTCTGTTAAATCGGGTCAATATGACGATACTTATACCCCTTCGGTACGCATGCTTTTTGATGATGAATTAGTTGCAGATAAAAAATCAGAAAAATCAAAATCAATAAATTAATATCTACTAACTAAATTTTTTAAAAGTAATATGGAAAAAGAACGGTTTTATTACGATAACAAAATTGTCAGATTATTTTTATATGCCACAATTATTTGGGGTGTAGTAGGAATGCTTGTCGGTTTAATGGTAGCCTTCCTATTTATATTTCCAAATTATATGGAAGGTATTCCTTGGTTGAGTTTTGGTCGTTTACGGCCACTGCATACCAATGCCGCTATTTTTGCTTTTGTAGGTAATGGATTCTTTTTAGGAATGTATTATTCTATGCAACGTTTGCTCAAAACCCGTATGTTTAGCGATCTTTTAAGTAAGATACATTTCTGGGGATGGCAATCTATAATTGTTGCAGCAGCTATAACTTTACCCTTAGGATTAACATCATCAAAAGAATATGCTGAACTTGAATGGCCTATAGATATTGCCATAACACTTATTTGGGTGGTTATGGGTATCAATATGATAGGCACTATTTTAAAACGCCGTCAGCGTCATATATATGTAGCTATTTGGTTTTACATAGCTACTTTTGTAACAGTTGCCGTATTACACATCTTTAACAACTTAGAAATGCCTGTAACGGCGTTTAAAAGTTATTCAGTTTATGCAGGTGTACAAGACGCTATGGTACAATGGTGGTACGGTCATAATGCTGTTGCCTTTTTCTTAACCACACCTATTTTAGGTTTAATGTATTATTTTGTGCCAAAAGCAGCAAATAGGCCTGTGTACTCATATAGATTATCTATTATTCATTTTTGGTCTTTAATTTTTATATATATCTGGGCAGGCCCCCATCATTTATTGTATACAGCCTTACCAGAATGGGCACAAAATTTAGGAACAGTATTTTCTATAATGCTTATTTTTCCATCTTGGGGAGGTATGATAAATGGATTACTTACACTTCGTGGTGCTTGGGATAAAGTTAGAGAAAGTGCTATTTTAAAATTCTTTGTTGTAGCTATAACAGGGTATGGTATGAGTACTTTTGAGGGCCCCATGTTATCCTTTAAAAATGTAAATGCTATTGGTCATTATACAGATTGGATTATTGCCCACGTACATATAGGCACATTGGCTTGGAATGGTTTTATGATTTCGGGTATGTTGTATTGGTTGGTACAAAAATTATGGAAAACAGAATTGTATTCTAAAAAATTAGCCAACACACATTTTTGGATAGGTACTTTTGGTATTTTATTTTATGCCATCCCGCTTTATGTAGCAGGCTTTACGCAAGCCAGTATGTGGAAAGAATTTAATCCCGATGGTACTTTGGTTTATGGTAACTTTTTAGAAACGGTTACTAAAATTATACCTATGTACATGATGCGTGCTTTTGGCGGTACTTTGTATTTAACAGGTTTCATCTTATTAGCTGTAAACATATTTAAAACTATTAAAATTGGCAGCTTTATTGACGATGAGTTAGCCGAAGCAGCACCTCTTAAACCTATTGCCTCTGGACGCTTAAAAGGAGAAGGATTCCACTCTTGGTTAGAGCGTAAAACAATATTATTTACAATTTTAGCGACTGTTGCTATTTTAATTGGGGGCGCTGTAGAAATTGTGCCATTATTGGTAGTACCTTCTAACATACCCACTATTTCTAGTGTTAAACCATATACACCTTTAGAATTAGAAGGACGCGATATCTATATAAGAGAAGGTTGTAATAACTGTCACTCGCAAATGATTAGACCTTTCCGTTCTGAAGTAGCGCGTTACGGCGAGTACTCTAAAGCAGGTGAATTTGTTTATGACCATCCGTTCTTATGGGGGTCTAGACGTACAGGACCAGATTTACATCGTATTGGTCAAAAATACAATGATAATTGGCACTTTAACCATATGATAGATCCCAGATCGACATCACCGGGCTCTATTATGCCGCGTTATCCTTGGTTAGTTAAAAACGACTTAGACATTTCTGCCACAACAGCCAAAATGGAAGCTATGGTTAAACTGGGTGTACCTTACACGCAATTTGAAATGGATAAAGCCCTGTATTTATTAAAAAATCAAGCAGCTGAGATAGAAAATAATTTAAGTCAAGACCCTGAGTTTAGAAAAGCTTATGGTTCTAGTAATATAAAAGACAAAGAAATAGTAGCCTTGATTGCCTATTTACAACGTCTAGGTACAGATATAAAAGCCAACAAAACAGCCTCAAATTAATTATGATACGATTTGCTAAACACTATTTTGAAGGTATAGGAGGTATTGAAATATATCCTATAATATCACTAATACTCTTTTTTACGGTATTTACTACAATGCTTGTTATTGTAAGTAAAATGTCTAAAAAAAATATTAAAAAACACAGTGAAATTCCGCTAGACTAAAAAATTAAAATCATGACAACTCAAAATAAACAATCATTTTTTACTAAAATATTAAAGTCATTAACCAAGGCCAATGAAATTGGTCAAGAAGATTTGGTAATGACAGACCATAACTACGATGGCATTAGAGAGTTAGATAACGTATTGCCACCTTGGTGGTTATACGGGTTCTATATTACTATAATTATAGGTATTTTTTACTACTTT
>CAZGZH010000135.1:0-5098 GCA_964529645.1 uncultured Flavobacteriaceae bacterium | reverse complement strand
AAACTAAATACTTCAGAAGGTTAAGAATAATTAAATCTAATCCTTACTTTTGTAGCCGCTTTAAACCTTAGATATCATGAAAAGGTTTAACAAAAATTTTTATAAAAAATGACCGATACAAAAGCCAATACAACCGATATAAAAAGATATACACTAACGGCTGCCTTGCCCTACGCCAATGGTCCTGTTCATATTGGCCATCTAGCAGGTGTGTATGTGCCTGCCGATATTTATGCGCGCTATTTAAGGCTCAATGGTAAAGATGTGGCTTTTGTTTGTGGCTCTGATGAACACGGTGTCCCGATTACTATTCGTGCTAAAAAAGAAGGTATTACGCCACAACAGGTGGTTGATAAATATCACGACATCATCAAAAAATCTTTTGAAGATTTTGGTATTACTTTCGATAATTATTCACGCACCTCCGCTAAAGTGCATCACGATACCGCATCAGAATTTTTTAAATCGCTTTACGCTGACGGCAAATTTATCGAAGAAACGTCTGAACAATTATATGACGCCGAGGCCCAACAGTTTTTAGCCGATAGGTTTGTCGTGGGCACCTGTCCTAAATGTGGTAACGAAGAAAGTTATGGCGATCAATGCGAAAACTGTGGTACCAGTCATAATGCTACCGATTTAATAAATCCCAAAAGTGCCATTACGGGCAACAAACCCAGTTTAAAAGAAACCAAACATTGGTATCTCCCTTTAAACGAGTACGAAAAATGGCTGCGCGAGTGGATCGTTGTGGGTCATAAAAAAGATTGGAAAACCAATGTTTTAGGCCAAGTAAAATCTTGGTTAGACGATGGTTTGCGTCCCCGTGCTGTGACGCGCGATTTAGATTGGGGGATTCCCGTTCCAGTTAAAGGTGGCGAAGGAAAAGTGTTGTATGTGTGGTTTGATGCGCCTATAGGCTATATTTCGTCAACCAAAGAATGGGCACAAAGAGAAGGTAAAAATTGGGAACCTTATTGGAAAGCCGACGACACCAAATTGGTTCATTTTATTGGCAAAGACAATATTGTTTTTCACTGTATTATCTTTCCGGCAATGCTCAAAGCCGAAGGTTCTTTTATAGTACCCGATAATGTGCCCGCCAATGAGTTTTTGAATCTTGAAGGTGCTAAAATTTCGACTTCAAAAAATTGGGCGGTGTGGTTACACGACTATTTAGAAGATTTTCCCAATCAGCAAGACGTGTTACGCTATGCCTTAACGGCTAATGCGCCCGAAACAAAAGACAACGATTTTACATGGAAAGATTTTCAGGCCCGTAACAACAACGAATTAGTGGCCATTTTTGGCAATTTTATCAATCGTGTTGTTGTGCTTACTAATAAATATTATGAAGGTATTGTGCCAAGGGCTCATGAGTTTACCGAAGAAGATAAAAACACTCTAGAACAACTCAGCCATTTTCCAAATAGTATCGCCAATTCAATAGAACGGTATCGTTTTAGGGAAGCTTCACAAGAATTGATGAATTTAGCACGCTTAGGTAATAAATATTTAGCCGATGCTGAACCGTGGAAACAGGTAAAAACAGATCCGCAACGCGTAGAAACTATTATGTATGTGGCCTTACAAATTGCAGCTGGTTTAGCTATTTTAGCGGAGCCTTTTTTACCTTTTACGTCAAATAAGTTAAAAGAGATACTTCGTCTTAACGAGGAAGTCCCGCGGGACGACGTGGTTAACGCTTCAAAAGAAAAGATTGCCACGTCCCGAAGTCTCGGGGCTCGCAATTACACTGTCACATTGAGCGATTCCGAAGCTTCGGAAGAAATGTCTTGGCATACTGTTTCTACCCAACAAGAACTCTTAAAACCCGGGCATCAAATAGGTAAACCCGAATTGCTTTTTTCTAAAATTGAAGACAGTGATGTCCAAAAGCAACTAGACAAACTCGCTACCACAAAAAAAGCCAACGCATTAGAAAATCAAGTTGTAGAAGTGCAAAAACCGACTGCTTCATTTGACGATTTTACCAAATTAGATATCAGAATTGGGACTATTTTAGAAGCCGAAAAAGTAGCCAAGACCAAAAAACTCCTCAAACTTAAAGTCGATGTGGGGATTGATGTGCGTACCATTGTAAGTGGTATTGCCGAAAGTTTTAAGCCTGAAGATATTATCGGTCAAAAAGTAAGCGTTTTAGTTAATTTAGAATCCCGTACCATAAGAGGTATCGAAAGCCAAGGGATGATTTTAATGACCGATGCCGCAGATGGCTCTTTGTCGTTTGTTGAACCTCAAAAAAACACTGTTAAAAACGGCGGTTTAATTAGTTAAATTTTAAAGTGTTTTAAAATAAGCTTTGTGCACGTAAAAATCGGCAGATTTTCAAAGTACTAATCGTTTGTTATTAAACATCAAGTGATAATTTTAAACTTCCTCCTAATCCTTCTCGAATTATTCTCATTAAAGTAGAAAGTCGAATATCACTCGCATTATTTTCAATCCGAGAAATATAGTTTTTTGTTGTCCCAACTTTTTCAGCAAGCTGTTGTTGCGTTAATTGTTGTTTTTTTCTCGCCTCTTGGATAAGCACACCAATTTTAAAAGTCTCAAATTCTTCTTGGAATTTCTGACGAGATTCCGTTCCAATTTTTCCATATTGTTCATCTAAATGGTCATCAAATGATGTAATTCTTTTATCTGTTTTCATAATATTCTTTTTTTAATCGTTCCGCTTTTTTAATTTCTTTCATAGGTGTTTTTTGTGTTTTCTTTTGAAATCCGCTCAACAAAATTATTAAGTTTCCTTTGTCGAAAAAACAGAAAATTCTGAATATTCCATTTCCTGCTGAAATTCGCACTTCCCAAAGTCCCTCAGTATTCGTGAGATTTTTAAAATATTTTACTGGAACAATTCACGTATTTCTCAAAACTAAAAGCGTCCAATCTATTTTCTTACGAACAACGAGCGACTGTTTAAAATAGAAATCCTTAAAGTGATTGCCATAAAAATCCTATTTCTCTTTTAAATTCGCTCAATTTGTTAGTCGTTAAATTTAGCTCAAAGTTACCTAAAAGGGTAACATTTTCCAAATTAATCAATCAATTTAATTTTAAAGACGAATTTTTAATATTAATGGCAGCTCAGGAATAAAACTGATTTTGATTTATCCTTTATTGATATTCTAATTTAGATATCAAAAAATTAAAGTGTTTTAAAATAAGCTTTGGCTGCTACATTGACTTTTTTAGCCAATAAAATACCCGAAATTACTGTTGGAATAGCCATTAAAGCAAAGGCGCTGTCAATAATATTAATGGCAAATTCTATCTTAATTACCGCCGATATCACAATAGAAACAATGTAAATATAGTTGTAGTATTTACCGTATTTGGATTGGGTTAAAAAGCCCAAACACGCTGTGCCATAAAAGGCATAAGAAAACAAGGTCGAAAACCCGAAAACCAAGATAACGGTTGTTAAAATAATACTTCCTAAATTGTAGGGTAAAACGCTGTTAAATGCCTCGAGTGTTAAAGAAATACCATTGCTAGAACTCTGTTGCCAAACGCCAGTTGACAAGATTGCCAAAGCGGTTAATGTACACACCAAAAGCGTGTCGATAGCGGGGCCAATCATAGCGACTAAGCCTTCTCTAACAGCGTGAGATGTTTTGGCATTGCCGTGCATCATAGGGGCAGTCCCTACACCGGCTTCGTTAGAAAAAGCCGCCCTTTTTATCCCTGTTTTTATCAGATACCCCAAAGCGCCACCCGCTACAGCTTTTGCTGAAAAAGCATCCTCAAAAATTAATTTAAACATAGCCGGAATCTCTTTAAACTGAATGAGTAAAATAATGATAACAACCACAAAATAAAGCACCACCATAAAAGGCACTAATTTACTAGCCACTGTTCCAATACGACGGATACCACCAAAAACAACCACTGATGCCAACAAGGCTAAAACCAAGCCAATCGCCAATTTATAATAAAAGGTGCTGATGCCTGATATAGGAAAGACATCAACTACTGTTTGTGTTAATTGATTGGCTGTAAAAGCGGGCAAAGTACCTACTAATCCTGCCAAAGCAAAGAAAAAAGCCAAGGGTTTCCAAAATTTTGACAAACCATTTGTTATAACATACATCGGCCCGCCGCGTGTTGCGCCATTTGTATCCTTTTGACGATACATAACCGCGAGAGTACAGGTGTAAAATTTAGTAGCCATGCCAAAGAGGGCACTCACCCACATCCAAAAAATGGCGCCAGGGCCACCCGTAACAATGGCAATAGCCACACCGCTGATATTGCCCATACCTACCGTGGCGGCTAAAGCCGCCGACAAGGCCTGAAAGTGGCTTAATTGTCCAGGTGCTGATTTAGAATCGAATTTGCCGCTTAAAATCTGAACGGCATGTTTAAAATATAAAAATGGCGTAAATCGTGAATAAATTAAGAAAAATGTGCCACCACCAATCAGTAAAATGAGCAAAGGCCAATCCCAAATCCACGCACTAAAATGGGCGATATATTTTTCTAATTGGTTTAGCATATATTAAAATCTACTAAGGCGCCGGATTGGGTTGTAAATTCTGAATAGCATCAATTTCTTGTATAATCTCATCGTTTAAGACAACTTTGGTACTCCCTATATTTTCTTTGAGCTGCGTCATAGTAGTAGCGCCGATAATGGTGCTGGTTAAAAACTCCCTTTGGTTACAAAAAGCCAAAGCCATTTGTGCTAAATTCAGATTGTGTTTTGTAGCTAAATCGGCATACAACTGTGTAGCACGATGTGCTTCTTCACTGTTATAGCGTCCCATCTGAGGGAACAAAGCAATACGTGAATTAGCAGGTGTACTCTTTAAATATTTGCCACTTAAAACCCCAAAAGCCAAAGGCGAATAGGCCAATAAACCGATATTTTCTCTTACCGATACTTCGGCCAAACCTATTTCGTAAGTTCTGTTTAATAATGAATAGGGATTCTGAATAGTAATGGGTCTTTTTAAATTTTCGTTTTTAGCGGTTTCTAAATATTTCATCACACCCCAAGCCGTCTCATTTGACAGACCAAAATGACGGATTTTGCCCTCATTTACAAGTTTGTTCAAAGTCTCTAAAACGCTTT
>CAZGZH010000134.1:0-5143 GCA_964529645.1 uncultured Flavobacteriaceae bacterium | reverse complement strand
GGGATATTATTTTCTTTTTTATAGAAAATCCAAGCTACAATAATGCCCACCAATCCAATACCAGCAGATATTATAGAAACTGTAGCATTAAAATGTGTGTGAAACTCTTGTCTGTCAGCAGTGACAAAATCGCTAAACGGAATAAAACCTGCTACAATACTCATTAGTGCTAAAAACAATAATGGTAATGTCATAGATAAAGGCGATTCCTTTGGGGTGTGTTTGTAAGTGGTTTCTTTTCCCCAAAATATACCAAAGTAAATGCGGAACATATAAAATGCCGTTAATCCGGCTACAGCCCACTCAACTACAAATAAAAAGGTTGATTTATCTAAAGCGGCGACTAAAATTTCGTCTTTACTAAAGAATCCTGCAAATGGCGGAATGCCAGAAATGGCCAAAGCCGCTATTAAAAAAGTAATATTAGAAATGGGCATATACTTGCGTAAGCCTCCCATATCTTTCATAAAATTACTGTGAACGGCGTGAATGACAGAACCGGCACCTAAGAATAATAAGGCTTTAAACATAGCGTGTGTAAACAAGTGGAACATCGCAGACATATAACCCAAACCGTCGTGACCAGAATAACCAGAGGCACCTAATGCCAACATCATATAGCCAATTTGTGACATTGTAGAAAATGCCAAAACACGCTTTATATCATTTTGTGTACAAGCAATTATTGCTGCAAACAACGATGTAAACGCCCCGACATACATAACAATTTGCAGTACAAATCCACCATCAATAAAATAATAGAGCGGAAACATTCTTGCCACCAAATAAACCCCCGCAACAACCATTGTAGCGGCGTGAATTAAAGCCGAAACAGGTGTAGGGCCTTCCATAGCATCGGGTAACCAAATATGTAATGGGAACATAGCCGATTTACCAGCCCCCCCCATAAACATAAGTATAAGTGCCCAGGTTAAAACAGACATACCCATAAAACTGGTACCAACACTGTTTAATATGACGGCTCCTTGCGGATTGTTAAGGGTTTGAAAATCGAAAGTACCTGTATAATAAGACAAGATTAAAATCCCGATTAGGAATCCTAAATCGGCGAAACGTGTAACAATAAATGCTTTTTTAGCAGCAGCTACAGCCGAAGGTTTGTCATAATAATAACCTATCAACAAGAATGACGAGACGCCTACCAATTCCCAAAAGATATACATTTGAAAAATATTGGTAGCCAATACCAAACTATACATAGAAAATGTAAACAAAGACAAGAAGGCGTAATAACGGTTGAAACCTGATTCGCCTTTCATATAACCCAAGCTGTAAATATGTACCATTAATGAAATGGTTGACACCACTACAAGCATCATAATAGAAATAGGATCTAATAAGATACCCATATCTATGTGCAGCAAATCTGTAAAATTAATCCATGTGGTTTTAGTGGCAATTATGGTTTGGAAAACCTCTTCTACTTTACCGACTTCAAAAAAGTATTTATAAGCGGTATAAAGCGATAAAATTGTTGTTGTTGATAATCCTAAAACGCCAATTGTACCAGCCATTTTAGGTTTTAATTTGTTTCTGAAAATCCCTAAAAATAAAAATACAAAAAGCGGAATTAAGGGAATTAAAACTGTATAACTAAAATTCATATTTTCAATATTTTAAGGTTTCTGTATCTTTTACTTCAACAGAAGCTAACATCCTGTAAAAACTGACTATTATTGACACTGCTAAAGCCGATTCTGCTGCGGCAATGGCAATTATAAAAATTGTGTAAAATACACCTTGTAACATATCTGGATACAAATAGGTGTTAAAAACAACAAAATTTATAGCCGAAGCATTTAAAATAAGCTCTATTGATATTAAAATAGCAATGAGATTTTTACGTGTTATAAATCCATAAACGCCTATAAAAAACACAAGTGTTGTAAGCGTTAAAATGTGATATATATTTATGCCGTCTATCATAACTATGCTTGATTTTGTTTGTGTTCTTGTTCTATTAAATGTTGTCCTTTGGCTATGACAATAGCGCCAATTAAAACAGCTAGTAACAGAATACTTATCACTTCAAAAGGCAATACAAATCCGCCTTTGTTATAGCTTAAAAGCTTTGTGCCTATATCTTCAATTTCAATAGCATTAAAATTGGCAACTGTTACAAAATCGTAGGAATATATAGCATATAATGTTACTGACGCTCCTAATAGACTTACCAAACCTGCTACAAGTTTTTTAGTAAGTGAAGCTATTTCTAAATTAGAATCGATTTTGTGCGTCAATAATACCGAAAATATAATCAGTACAATAATGCCACCTGCATAGATAGCCAATTGCAAAGCGCCTAAGAAATTGTAATTAACAAGAAAATAAATTCCCGATATACAAATGAGCACAAATAATAGATACACTACTGCGTGTAACATTTTTTTGCTAGAAACAGCTCTTACTGCAAAAAACAGGATAAAGGCTGCTAAAATGTAAAATATAATCTGTTCCATAATTTAATCTTCTACGCCAGGTAATAATTTAGAACCAGGTTGGTTTAATACTTTAGTTAAATGACTCCTATCATAAACAGAGTTTTCGTAATTCTGAGCCCAAACAATGGCATCTGTAGGACAAGCTTCAATACATAAACCGCACATTGTACACATACCTAAATGATAAATATGTTGGTCTATCATTTTTTTCTTTTTACCCGTTTCCGGATCTACTTGTCTGTCCCATACAATCTCTATACTACCATTTGGACAGGCAATTTCGCAAGATTGACATCCCGTACAACGGTGCATATTGTTCTCGTCGTGTGGCATGACTACTTCACCTCTAAAACGGTCGAACATCTTAAGCGTCTCTCTGTTATCTGGATACTGCTGCGTAAGACTTCCTTTTCTTGCGTGAACAAAATAACCCCCTGTAACCCGCATACCTGTGAGCAAGGTCTTCATTCCGTTGTATATGTCTGAAAAATAACTCATTATTTTATAAATTCATTTATTAAATTGTCCAATTCAACCAAACTATAACTGCCATAACAACAATATTAACCAAGTTTATAGGCAGTAAATATTTCCATTCTAAAGTTAATAATTGGTCTACACGTAAACGTGGGAAAGTCCATCTAAACCACATCATTAAAAAGATGATAAGAATAACTTTAATTAAAAACCAAATCACTTCTGGAAACCAAGTAATACCATCTGTAATACCAAATGGAGATAACCAGCCGCCAAAAAATAATACAACAGCTAGTGACGCAATTATAAACATATTGATAAATTCTGCTAAAAAGAAATAAGCAAATTTCATCCCTGAATATTCTGTATGGAAACCGGCTCCTAATTCAGATTCAGCTTCAACTAAATCAAATGGCGCACGGTTTGTTTCGGCTGTACCTGCTATCATAAAAATAATAAAAGCAATGATGGCTGGAATATGTCCTTGTACAATGAGCCAGCCGCCTGTACGTTGTACTTCAATAATTTCTGATAATTGTAGGGTTCCCGATAATAAAATCATCGTTAAAATAGATAAGCCTACAGATAGTTCATAACTAATCGTTTGCAAACCACTTCGCATAGCACCAATTAAAGCGAATTTATTGTTACTAGACCAGCCCCCTAAAAGAATCCCTATAACACCAATTGACGAAATAGCAACTAGAAAAAAGACCCCTATATTGATATCGAAAGCTTGAAATTGTCTAGAAAAAGGAAATACAGCTATAGCCGTTAACGACGTAATAATTACAAAATAAGGCGCTAAATTGTATAGAAATTTATCAATTCTATCATTGCTTGTCAACTCTTTAGAAACGAGTTTTAAGGCATCGGCCATAGTTTGAAATAGGCCGCCAGGCCCCACACGATTTGGGCCTAATCTTAATTGAAACCACGCCGCTACTTTACGTTCTAACAATACTAAATACAAACCAGCTACTGCAAACAATGCCAAATAAGCCAAAGCCACAATAACCATCACGGTGATGTTAGCAACAGATTCAGGCATTATAGAAAATAGCCAATCGTGGACAGTTTCTGTTATATTTAATGGTATATTCATTATTAAAAATTTCATAATCTATAATTATCGATCTATATCTGGAATTACAAAGTCAAACGATGCCATTATGGCTACTAAATCGGCAATTTTACTGCCTTTTGCAATATGGTTTAATACAGATAGGTTAGAAAATCCTGGTGAACGGAATTTAACACGATATGGATTTTTTGTACCAGTACTATTTATATATACACCTAGTTCGCCACGAGCTGTTTCTACACGTTGATAAAATTCTCCTTTAGGTAATTTAATAACGGCTTTTGTTTGCTCTTTAATATTGCCTTCGGGGATGTTATCTATCAATTGTTCTATAATTGATACAGATTCCCACAGCTCTGCAATGCGTACTTTATAACGGGCATAAGTATCTCCCTCTGTAAATAAAACTTCTTTAAAATCTACTTTATCATAGGCACTATAACTGTGGTGTTTACGCACATCGCAAGAATAGCCTGAACCTCTAGCAACAGGACCCGAAGTACCAAACGAAATGGCATCTTCCATACTTAATACGCCAACACCTTTTGTTCTATTTTGAAAAATGACATTCCCAGAAACCAATCGGTCGTACTCTGGAATCTTAGTTTTAAAATGGGCGATAAAATCTTTTGTTCTTTTTACAAAATTAGGATGTATGTCAAACATCAATCCGCCTGGGGCGTTGTAATTCATTGTCAAACGGGCACCACAAGTTTCTTCAAAAATATCGTTAATCATTTCACGATCTCTAAAAGCATAAAAATAAGGACTCAATGCGCCTAAATCCATACTCATAACACCCCACCATAAACAGTGTGAGGCAATTCGTGTGAGTTCAGCAATAATTGTCCTGATTACTTTTACACGATCGCTTACTTCTATTTCTAGACCTTTTTCAACCGCCAAACAAACCGCTTCATTATTAATATGAGAAGACAAATAATCCATCCTATCTGTTAAATGAACAATTTGTTGGTAGCTATCGCGTTCGCACATCTTTTCGATTGAACGGTGTATATAGCCTAAATCTGGTTCAACATTTTTTATTATTTCACCATCAATAGTTAAAATGAGTCGTAAAACACCGTGAGCCGCAGGATGTTGCGGTCCCATGTTTACA
>CAZGZH010000133.1:0-5144 GCA_964529645.1 uncultured Flavobacteriaceae bacterium | reverse complement strand
AAATCCTATACGGCTTACGAAACCCACGCTGAGTTCATCGAAAATTGTTCCTATTTTGGCTTCGGAAAAAACATTAAAATCGACTTGTTTAGAACCAGAATATCCTATGTTTTTGAGGTAAGACGCATTAATATTAGCGCCTAACTGATTTTGTATCTGAAATTCCCATCCCGCAATAGCGGGTAAACCAAACACGCCATGATACCATTTTTGTAACGATTCGGCGCCAGAACCCGGGCCTAAGACACCTAGTTGATAAGTCATTGTAAATACACTTTCGTTTTTATAAAATTTAGCAACAGCTAAATCGGCAAAAAGATAGCCCGCAAAGGGCCTGTCTTGATTATTGACATCGGGAACAAATGCACGAAAAGGGGTGTACATATATTGACCCAAACTTATGGTATAGGTTTTTTTAAGAATCTTTTCTAAGCTTTTTTTAGCTAAAAAACGGTATTGTAAAATCAAGCCATTAGTATAGTATTGATCTTGAGTTGTAGATATAAAAACGTCGTTGTCGCTGATAAAGCCAAAAGATTTTGTATGCTGTTTTTGCGCAAAACCAGCCGTAAAAAAAAGCATCCCCAAAATAAGAAAAGTATTTTTTAAAGTCATAAGTGTGCTATTATGTGACATCTATTTTTCTGATTAAAACAGCTGCTAATTTAGGGAAAAAGCGCTTAATCAAAATGCCGTAAATTTCTTTGTTACCAATGGCTTTTTCTTGTGTGTCTTTTCGGATAGCTCTGAGCATTTTTGTGGCTAAATAGTCGGGTGTAATACCGTTTTGAGTCGTCTTATCCATAATGTTTTGAGGCTTCCCTGTTCCCGTAAGGGCATTTTTAGAGACATTTGTTTGTACAAAACCGGGGCAAATAAGGGTAACTTTTATATTGTACTTATAGACTTCGGCACGGAGGCTGTCAAAAAAGCCGTGAAGTGCATGTTTAGAGGCGGCATAAGTAGAACGCAAAGGCGTCCCAATTTTACCTGTAACAGATGTGACTACGACAAACCGACCGGCACGTCTTTCAATAAAATGCGGTAATAAAGCCTTGGTCAAGGCCACAGTGCCTAAATAATTGACTTTTATAATTTGTTCATCTACCTTAATAGAGGTGTCTTCTGCTAAAGAACGCTGACTGATACCGCCATTATTGATTAAAATATCAATATGTCCAAAAGTAGCAATAGCTTGAAAAACAACATGACTAAAGTCGGCATATTGAGCCAAATCAAACGGTATAATATGTACTGTACTGCTCTTTTGGCACTGCTCTTTTGTGTTGAGCAAATTGGTGGCGTGACGTCCAGAAATAATGAGCTTAGCGCCTTCTTTAGACAAGGCGACAGCAGTAGCACGCCCAATACCAGAGGAGGCCCCCGTTACCCACACAACTTTATCTTTAAAATACATAGTTTTATTTTTTTTATAACAACTTTTTAACGCTAAAGTTAGGCTTATTTAATTTGAAAATTGCATTTTTGTAAATCAAAATCTAAAAAAATGATTAAAAAACTTTTTATACTGTTGCTCTTTGTGGCTTATACCTTACAAGCCCAACATACAATACATGGGACGCTTAAAAATAACGATATAGTCACACGGATTATTCTTTACAAAGTTGAAGGCTTTGAACAAAAATACGTGAACTATACTTTAATTAAAGACAATCGTTTTGGGTTTAAACTCGACGAAAAGGCACAACCTGGTGTTTACAGATTATTTTATAAAGCTGATAAAACAGCCTTTTTAGATTTTATTTATAATAATGAAGATATTGAATTATCATTTGACCCTAAAAATCCTACTGAAACAATTCGTTTTACAAAATCTGCCGAAAATAATATTTTTAAAAGATATGCCGCCGCAACAGCTGTCCCACAAAGTAAATTAGATTCGTTACAATTACTTTATTTTCAATCTTCAGGTATTACAACTGATGCCAAAATCCGTCAAGAATACACAAAATATCTTAAGAAAGTAAACGCTATTCAAAAACAATTTGAAGATTTATCAAAAGGCCTGCTCAGTTATCATTTTATAAAATCTAGCAAGCGCTATAACGCCACGATGCCTTATAAAGACGCTACAAAATATTTAGCAGCCATTAAAGCCCATTTTTTTGACGCCCTAGATTTTAACAGTCCACAATTGCTAAACTCAACCTTAATTAAAGACCGTATTATCGACTTTATTTTTTATGTAAACGTGTCGCAATACCCAGACACACAAAACAATTTATTTAAAAAATCTATCACTATTGTTTTTAGTAAAATAAGCAATTCTAAACTTAGAAAAGAACTGATTTACAATTTAATAAAACGTTTTACTAATAAAGAGAATAAGGTTCTCACCAAATTTTTAATGAGCAACTATTTTGACAAATTGCCTGTAGCAGATCAAGATTTAGGTTTTAAAAAGGCTGTCTTAAGTCAAATGAAAACAGCTGTTAATGCTAAAGCGCCCAATATTACTTGGCAAGATTTTAGTGGTACTCATGACCTCTACAGCTTAAAAGGTTACAAGTATTATGTGGTCTTATTTTGGAGTTCTACCTGCTCGCATTGTTTACACGAAGTCCCTATTTTGTACAACTATATTAAAGACAAAAAAGCCATTAAAGTTATTGCGGTAGGTTTAGAAAGTGGTTCCAATCCTTGGAATAGTGAAATGCAAAAATATCCTAATTTCATCCATGTTTTTGGCGCAAATAAATGGCAAAATAAATTTTCTAAAGCTTATAATATTCACGCCACGCCTACTTACATCATTTTAGATGCTGATAAAAATATTATCTCAAAACCTTATGGTGAAGCCGATGTTAAGCAGTTTTTTGACAATTTAAAAATGTAAAAAAGCATCTTCTAGATGTTCTAAACGGACGCCTTGCACATTTTTTATGATACCGATAATATCAAAACGCACCTCGACATCTAAATCGCGTGAAGTGACATAGTTATCTATGGCGTCAACCAACAGTTTTATTTTTTTGGGTTTGACAAAATCTTGGGGGTCTCCAAAATAATCTGTGGAACGGGTTTTGACTTCAACAATGGCCAGCACATCGCCTTTTTGTGCTATAATATCGACTTCGGCTTTGTGAAACCTATAATTAGTCTCTCGTATGGTATAGCCATTTTTTATTAAAAAAGCGACGGCTAATTTTTCGCCTTCTTTGCCTAAATCGTTGTGTTGTGCCAAAATAAATAAATCTGTACTTTGGGTGTAATTCTTAAAAAAATCATTTCGAGTGTTCTGAATCTTTTTCAGAATGTATCGAGAATCATTTTTAATGAAATTTTTCTTGTTCTCGATACTATTTTCTAACGAAAATCACGCGAACTGACGAAAAATTATCTTCAAAAACTAATTACCCCCAACGGTTTAATCTGAATCTAAAGGTATTAAAATATTTGATATTGCAATCCAAATAAAAACATATGATAACGCGTGTCAAAATGCGCGCCATTTCTCAAAAAAAAAGGTGAACCAGAAGTGTCTATAATTGTGCTTTCTCCTAATATAGGGGCGCGATTATCAACATCAGAAGTTAAAACATATTTAAATACACCTACCCCTCTCAGCCTTTTAGCCAGATAAAAAGCAATACCATATGACATTTGCAAAGTGGGTTGGGTGGTTTGTAAACCATGCTCAATAGTTGTTTTGGCAAAACCATATCCGCCTTCGATATAACTATACGATGTGTTCAAGTCTCTTTTAATAGCAAAAGGCATCTTAAATTTTCTAGATAAAGTTACATAGAGCGCCCTGTGTTGTTCTTTAAACCTATAAAATGGTGGCGTATAATCTTCTTCAAATGCTGTAGCTGTTGTCACATGATGCCAATTTAAATATTCCATTTTAATGCCATAATTTTTTAGCCAATAGGACACATTGAGTCCTTTTACAAAGGAGACACTGCTTTGTGTTTTGGTTGTCCTTACCATTTTTATATACTTATAATTGGCATCAATATCAAATTCTTTGAATTTTAAATCTTGCATGCCGGGTACTTGAACACCTAAAGTAGCGCTTATATATATTTGACTCTTGCCATTCTGATAAAATAGTAACATTATCGCTAAAAATAGCCCTCTTATGAATCGCATTCTATTATTTAAAAAGAATAATACTATTATTTTTAGTAGCTTTAATGGCGACTTTACTCCCCAAAACCAAAGTACAATTGTCTTTTATATGTCCAGATGGTACGCCAAAAATAATAGGGATGTCTTTTCTTTCAATGACTTCCAAGATAAGTTGGTTGATGCTTTTACCAAATTCTGGATCATTTTTAGGTATATCGGTCATACCGCCAATCAATACGCCACGACATTTTTTAAAAACTCCATGACGTTTGAGACTGTACAACATGCGGTCGATACGGTATTTGTACTCGCCTATTTCTTCTATAAAAACAATGGCTTTTTCAAGGTTTGGAAAGGAGGTTGTTCCTAAACCCGCTGTAAGCAGCGCTAAGTTGCCGCCTATTAAAACACCATGCGCTTCTCCTAAAACATTATGTGCTTCAAAAGGAATTTCATAGTTTAAAGTTGTGCCAAAAAGGGCCTTTTTTAAACTCAAAATGGCCAATTCGTTTTTGAGAGCCTCTGTGCTTGTTGCCATCATCGCGTGAAGCGCGGCGATACCCAAATTATTAATATAATTCAGTAAAATAGTGATGTCTGAATACCCCATGAGCCATTTGGGCTGTTTTTTAAATAGAGTAAAATCTAGTCTATCAATAATTCTATTTGTCCCATAACCCCCTCTGGCACACCAAATAGCTTTAATTTCAAAGTCATCTAAAGCTTCTTGTAAATCAGATAGGCGCGCTGCATCAGTCCCTGCAAAATGCCCTTCTTTTTTAAAGACATTCCGCCCTACTTTTACTTTTAAACCCCAAGAGGCCATCAAGGCCATGCCAGATTTTAAGGAATCTTTTGATTTTAAAAAGCCCGCAGGAGCAACAATAGCAATGGTATCGCCTTTTTGAAGATAGGTTGGTTTTATCATGTTAAAATTTTGACATTGCAAATTACAAAAACAACTTTTAATATTTAAGAGCAAATGAGCGTTTGTTTAAAAGACCTACTAGGTTTTACGCCACAGGCGGATAAATAAAAAACCTAGTAGG
>CAZGZH010000132.1:0-5156 GCA_964529645.1 uncultured Flavobacteriaceae bacterium | reverse complement strand
TATTAATAATAACATCAATGGCTTTTTGCATAGATTCTACGGGTACATATTCATAACGGCCATGAAAATTGAGGCCTCCTGCAAAAATATTGGGGCAGGGCAAACCCATATAAGATAATTGTGAGCCGTCTGTGCCACCCCGAATAGCTTTAATATTAGGTTTTATACCTGCTTTAATCATGGCTTCTTCGGCAATATCAACTATGTGCTTTACAGGTTCTACTTTTTCTTTCATATTAAAGTACTGGTCTTTAACAGTAACTTTAATCAAGTCTTTACCTAAATCTTTATTTATTTTAGCGGCAACAGCTATAAATTGTTTTTTGCGATTTTCAAATTTGTCAAAATCGTGGTCGCGAATAATGTATTGTAATGTGCTTGTTTCTACCTTGCCATTCATACCGTACAAATGGAAAAAACCTTCGTAACCTTCTGTTTGCTCTGGAACTTCATGACTTGGTAAAGCATTGATAAATTGACTAGCAATGGACATTGAATTTATCATTTTACCTTTAGCATAACCAGGATGTACAATTTTACCTTTTATTTCAACCAAGCCACTAGCGGCATTAAAATTCTCGTATTCTAATTCGCCTACTTCGCTGCCATCCATCGTATATGCCCATTCGGCGCCAAAAGCTTTAACGTCAAATTTATGAGCGCCTTTACCTACTTCTTCATCTGGTGTAAAACCTATTCTAATGGGACCGTGTTTAATTTCTGGATGATTGATAAGGTATTCTACCGCAGTCATTATTTCTGTAATACCCGCTTTATCGTCAGCGCCAAGCAAAGTTGTACCATCTGTAGTGATGAGTGTTTGGCCTTTGTATTTTAATAAATCGTCAAAATCTTTTGGAGATAAGACAATGTTTTCTTCTTTGTTTAAAACGATGTCGCCACCGTTGTAATTTTTATGAATTTGCGGTTTGACGTTTTCGGCTGTAAAGTCAGGACTCGTATCTATATGTGCGATAAAACCAATTGTTGGCACTTTATGCTTAACATTTGAAGGTAGCGTCGCCATTAAATAGCAATTGTCATCTAAATTCACATCGCTTAATCCTAAAGAAATAAGCTCTTTTTCTAACAGTTTGGCCAGATGCCATTGCTTTTCTGTGCTTGGAAAATGAGAATCGTTAGGGTTTGATTGTGTATCTATTGTAATGTATGACGTAAATCTATCTATGAGTTTCTGCATGACTTTAAAAAATTTCTGCCAAAATTAGTGAAACCACACAAACAAACAAACGAATTGCGTTATATTTAGTTTGTTTTTAAAGAATTAATAATAGAGATGGCTTCACAAAAACGTTTGTCAATATTTTTAGGACCAAAACAGTGGATTTCTATTTCGAAATACTGCTTATCTGAAATAGGCGCGTAGAGGTGTAAAACAGAAACACCCGATTTAAATTTATCTGATTTACTCCTCAATAACAATGCTGGCCAATTTTTAAAATTACCTTGAGATTCAGAAATAAGCTTTGTATTTTTATCTGTTAAAATAGAAGCCTTTATTTTTGCGATGTCAAACTTATTTAAAGTGAGTTTAGACGCTATTAAAGTCGTTTTTATAAGATAGGTATTTTGATATTGTTTTGTTGTATCTGCCGTTGTAAACATAGAGCTATTTTCATCTAAATAGAGTTCTGTTTTCCAGTATTTTGGAATACTTAAGCTAAAGTTATTTTTGGCATCTAAAACAATCTCTGTATCACTTAAATTAGCATTGCTATGACAATTAAAGTTTTTAAAAATATCCTTATTATTTTTACAACTTGTAAAAGCAATAATAAGACCTAAATAGACAAATTTTTTAACCATATTAATACGTCAGTTTTAAAATAGAAATAGTGCCACGCCCGCCTAAAAAAGCGATGTTTTTATCTTTAAATCTTATTGTGTAGAAGCCTTTATCACTCAGCTTAACCCAGTTTTTACCACTATTTTTTGAATAGTAAATACCTTTGGTAGAAACAGCCATCAATTTTTTACCATTTGAATTAGGAATATATTGTACACAACTTATATAACCTGGTAAGGTGTTGTTGGCTACAATTTGCCAAGTTTTGCCTCCATTTGTAGTAAGGGCTTTGTTATTCAACTTGGCATTTTTATCAGTATAATCACCTCCACATATAAAGCCGTTTTTGGCATTGTAAAAGGCCATAGAATAGATGCCGGTAGTTGCTTTTCCTTGAATAAAAGGAGTGTCATACACTTTAAACGATTTTCCTTTATTTTTACTGATAAAGATACGCGATTTTAAACCCCCTGTAGCTATCCAAACAGTGTTTTTATAAGTGGCTATATTGGTGTTACTCGCCGCAAAAGCGGCTTCGCCATCAGAACTTTTAGGCAAATCTGAACAAGGTTTTTTTTGCCATGTGTTTCCCCCGTCATTGCTTGAAATAATTGAGAGACATTTATCGGTTGGGTCCCCCATAGCTATGCCTGTTTTGTTATCTAAAAATTGCATAGCGTCATAAAAGGCTTTGGGATGCTTTTCTGAATAAACCAATTGAGCTGGCTGACTAAAATTATTTTTTCTGAATTTATAGAGTCGGGCGGGACTTTCAATTGTCAGTGCAAAGAGCGCCTCTTTGGTACTGCCTATGGCTCTAAAATGTTTTGTAAAACTATCTTTAAAAGTGTAATAAGCAAGGCTTTTATTTATAGAAACTTGGCCTACTTTTCCAGAGCTATTTGCAAACCAAACAGTTGAATCGTTTAAAACAGCAATAGCTCTAAAATTACTTTTAGTATTGAGAAGGGGCTTTATAGTAATACTTGGATTTTGCTGTGCTGTAAGTAGATTAAAACTCACAAAAAATAAAAGGGAGAATCTTTTTAAAGTCATAGATTAGAAGTAATTTTATCAAATGTAAGTGTTTTATGAAAAATAGGACAAATTTTAAAAGATAATTTATGAGAGCATTGGTCATTTCTGGCGGGGGTAGCAAAGGCGCATTTGCAGGAGGCGTTGCAGAATATCTTATAGCTATTGAGAAAAAGAAATACGCCATTTTTGTGGGGACATCTACAGGAAGTTTGATGGTTTCTCATTTGGCCGCAGATAATTTAAAGGGGCTTAAAGAACTCTATACAAATATTTGTCCCAATCAAATTTTTAGTACAAACCCTTTTAAGATTACGAAACACAAAGGAGGTGGTAGAGATATAAGTATCAATCACTTTAACACTTTATTGAGTTTGATAAAAGGTCATAAAACCTTTGGTGAGAGTAAGAATTTGCTGAAATTAATTCGTAATAATGTCACCAGAGAAATGTATGAAAATTTACTTGTATCAGATAAAGAAGTAATAGTTACTGTATCTAATATTACGCTTAATAGAGTTGAATACAAGCGTTTAAAAGACTATAGTTACGACGATTTTTGCGAATGGATTTGGGCTTCGAGTAATTATGCACCTTTTATGAGTATTTTAAATAAAAATAATTTCGAATATGCCGATGGTGGATTTGGCACTTTGGTTCCCATTAAAAAAGCCATTGATATGGGTGCCAAAGAGATAGATGTCGTTGTTTTAGAAACAGAACACCCTCAATTTAACCGTATGCCGACAAAAAATCCATTTTCACTTTTAACAACACTTTTCGGATTTATGCTAGAGCACATTGGCAAGCACAATATTACAATAGGTAAACTAGATGCTAAATTAAATAATGTATGCTTAAATTTATATCATACACCTACAATTTTAACGACCAATTCGCTTATTTTCGACAAAAAGAAAATGACAAAATGGTGGCAACAGGGTTTTGATTTTGCTAAAAATCAGAACAAATTTAAAATGAATGAGCTCAAAGAAGGATGCTACTAAAATTTAGGAATAAACTCTAGTTTTTTATCAACTGTCATTGTGTTTTTTAATTGGACTTCTTTTGACCCTGTAAAAGGTTCTTCTATAGGTAAAACCCTATTTGAGCTAGATTTATTACCCGACACAATTAAGTCTATGGCCGCCTTAAATAAAGGCTCGTTAGCATCTCCTAAAATACCCAAGTTAGCATAATCTTCACGTAGCGGAACAGTTGGGTCAAAGCCATCTTTATCATTTTCGCCTAATTTATTGAGTTCTTCTAAAACTATGGGTTGCATGGCGTAAGTGTGATTGGGATTGGCACCTTGACGTCCAAAATTTGGAGAATCGTAAAGCGTGATAGAGGCTACATACTTGCCAACTGTTTTGCTGCCAATAGTTTTTACAGTGATGTATGGAATTAAACTGTTAATTACCAATTCGCTTGCAGAAGCCGTACTACGTGTTGTTAATATGTATATTTTGTCTAAATTAAGATGGTTTATAGGGGTGTTGTCATTCATTATATCTACATAATTGTTGACTAATGAAGCGGGATTATTTTTTTCAAGATTACTTTGAACAGCATCATTCCAATGTTCTTTAGAATAGATTTGACCTGTAAATTGCCCCGTTATCATACTCGCTAAATAACTAGAAGTTAATACAGAACCACCACCATTATAACGTAAATCTAGCACTAAATCTGTTATGCCTTGACTTTTTAATTGTCCAATAACGTTATTTAATTCACCATTAAAGCTTCTGTAAAAACCATTGTACATTAAATAGCCAATTTTATGGCTGCCTTGTGTGATGATATTTGTTAAACGAATAGGATTTTCTTGTAACTCTGTTTTATCTAAAGCGATGCTTTGTGTTGGTGTAATTGATGTTACAGTGCCGTCAGTATTATAAGTAGCCAATTCTATACTATAAGATGTTGCCCCAGAAAACAATAAACTTCTGTAATTATTAATAGTAAGTGCCGTACCGTTTACCGAATTAAAAATCATACCACGCGTTACCCCTTTATTTACAGCGTCTGAATTGGGTAAAACATAACGGACATAGCCAAAAATATCTGTGTTATTATTTGAGACGTGTACCAGTCCAAATTCCATACCGTTATGAACTGAAATGCCGTTTAAAAGATTTTCTAAGGTTATAAAATCGTCAAAAATGACACTCCATTTGTCGGTATTTTGTCTGTCGAAAATAAGATTTTCGAAAAGGTTTGTCGGGGTACTAAAATTATCTAAAAAATTATTGAGTTCCTTTTGGTTTTTATAATTGAATTCTTCAAGACTTGGTACGTCTGCTTTCCA
>CAZGZH010000131.1:0-5196 GCA_964529645.1 uncultured Flavobacteriaceae bacterium | reverse complement strand
TTCTAAATGCTCAACATTCAAAATTTGGTCACCGGCTTGACGCTCTTGCTCAAAAATAATAGCTGGATAACGACGGCTAGAAGGTTTTATATCGCCAATATTGAGTTTATCAATCATCTTTTTACGACTCGTTGCCTGCTTAGATTTGGCCACATTTGCAGAGAAACGTCGTATAAATTCTTCGAGTTCTTTTTTCTTTTCTTCGGCTTTTTTATTCTGTTGTGAACGTTGACGTGCCGCTAATTGGCTAGATTCATACCAAAAAGTATAGTTGCCAGAATAGTGTGTTATTTTACCAAAATCAATATCAGAAATGTGCGTACAAACAGCATCTAAAAAGTGTCTGTCATGCGATACAACAATAACACAGTTGTCATAATTAGCTAAAAAGTTTTCTAACCAACCTATAGTTTCAAAGTCTAAATCGTTTGTAGGCTCATCCATAATCAGTACATCAGGATTACCAAACAAGGCTTGTGCCAACAACACACGTACTTTTGCTTTACCGTCTAAATCTTTCATCAAACTGTAATGTTTATCCTCTTTAATGCCTAAAGAAGACAATAAAGTAGCGGCGTCGCTTTCTGCATTCCACCCGCCCATTTCTTCGAAGGTTGCGCCCAACTCTCCTGCTTTTACACCATCTTCTTCAGAAAAATCTGGTTTGGCATAAATAGCATCAAGATTTGTTTTTAATTCGAACAAGGGCTTATTACCCATTAATACCGTTTCTAAAACAGGGTGCTCATCAAAAGCAAAGTGATCTTGTTGCAGCACAGACATGCGCTTGCCTTTTTCAAGACTTACGTGACCAGATGTTGGGTCTCTATCGCCTGCAATTATTTTTAATAAAGTTGATTTACCAGAGCCATTGGCGCCTATTATTCCATAACAATTGCCTTGTGTAAATGACGTATTTACTTCATCAAACAAAATACGTTTACCAAATTGTACAGAAAGATTTGATACTGTTAACATTATTTACTTCTTTTGTGAAAATTTTGGCAAAAGTAGTAAAAATGAAACTATATAGTCATTCTTTTTAACCTTTATAATTTAACAACACATTAACAAAATGTCACTTAGTATTGACTTATTTTTGTTTTTACTATAAACTGACTAAAAGACGTATTGCTTTCATGAGATTTTATATTAAAATAGCACTTATAATAGGTTCAGTAGTTTTATTTTTAATGAGCTGCTCTAATAACACAAGTGATACTTTTTCTTATTTTGGTGGTCAAATCGTAAATCCTAAATCTACAAAAGTTTATTTTTTAAAAAATGATAAGATATTAGATTCAGTCAAACTAAACAAGCACAACAAATTCTTATTTAAATTAAAGAACTTAAATTCTGGTTTATACACTTTTAGTCATGGTAACGAATATCAATATATTTTCTTCGAAAAAAATGACAGCATAATTATCCGATTAAACACTTGGGATTTTGATGAGTCATTGGTCTTTAGTGGCAAAGGTGCAGAGCGCAATAATTTTTTGATGAATTTGTTTTTAAACAATGAGAAAGAAGAAAAATTATTTAGAACATTCTACAAACTACCTTCAAAAGATTTTAACACTAAAATTGATTCTGTTTTACAAGTTAAAAATAATTTATTAAAGCAATTTAAAGCTAATACAAAAGAAGAATCTATTTTCTTTAACAAGCTAGTACAAGTAGCCATAGCATATCCTTTATATAGGCATAAAGAAAACTACCCGTTGCACCATAAGCGTAAATTAAAATCTAAAGACTACCCCAAAATAGATAGTCAGTTCTATGCCTTTAGAGATAATATTAACTTAAATGACAGCAGCTTGGTCTATTTCTTCCCGTATAGAAATTATGTTACAAGCTTTCTCTACCACAAAGCTTACGAAGCTAAATCTAAAAATCCTGAAAGTAATCTCGCTCTAAATTTCATGGAATCTATCATTAATTCTATCCATGATAAAAAACTTAAAAATATATTTCTATATAAGCTCATTTATGAAAGTTATTTCTTTTATAACAAAACGCTTTATCTTTCTCCTAATCAAAGAGAAAGAGCTTTAAATGTATTTTATGACAATTGTAACGACAAAGAAATGCTTGCCGAAATTAAACAATTGGCTTTTGATTATAACAACATTAAAAAAGGCGCTAAACTTTTCGATTTTAAAGTAATTAATACAAATGGTGATAAACTAGATGCCGCCACAATTTTTAAAAATAAAAAAACTGTCCTCTATTTTTGGTCAAAAAAATTAATAAACGCCAAAAATTTATCCAGAAGAGTAACGTATCTTAAAAAAAGATATCCGCATTTAAATTTCATTGGTATTAATATAGATAAGTCTAAAACCACCTGGTTAAAGTCGCCTATCTTCAATACTTTAAATGCTAAAAATCAGTTTCAATTAGCGCAAAAATGTGTGATGCGCAATTTTGTTACTGCTAAAACACCACGCATAATTTTGCTCAACAACAATGCTATTGTAAAAAATGGTTTTACCGTTTTTTGGGCAGAGAATTTTAGTGAAGAATTAGATAACTTAGAAAAAAACTGATTTCTACCATTTTAACTAAAAATAAGCCTTACATTTGCACGCCCTAAAAAAAGGGATATTTTAAATTTATTACATGACTACATTTTCTGATTTTGGCTTACAGCCAAACCTTCTAAAAGCTTTAACTGATATAGGGTTTTCTAAGCCCACCCCTATTCAAGAAAAAGCCATTCCACATTTGTTAAATTCTAAAGACGATTTAAAAGCTTTTGCACAAACTGGAACTGGTAAAACAGCTGCTTTTAGTTTACCTATTATAAATCAAGTAGATGCTAATCAAGGTAAGACACAAGCTATTATTTTATCGCCAACACGCGAATTGGCAATTCAGATAGCCGAAAATATAAAAGATTTTACAAAATATTTACCAAAGTTAAAAACGGTTGCCGTTTATGGTGGTGCTGCCATTGATACACAAATAAGAGGCTTAAAAAAAGGCGCTCAAATTGTTGTGGGTACGCCAGGACGTACAGTTGATTTAATAAGAAGGAAAGCCTTAAATCTCAATACTATAAAATGGGTTGTACTAGATGAAGCAGATGAAATGCTCAATATGGGTTTTAAAGAGGAGTTAGACAGTATTTTAAACGTTACACCCGAAGAAAAACAAACACTTTTATTTTCGGCAACTTTCCCTAAGGAGGTAGATGCTATTGCCAAAAATTATATGCATAATTCGTTTGAAATTTCGGCTGGTAAAAAAAATGCAGGCGCTACAAATGTCAGACATGAAGCTTATATTACAGAAGAAAAAAACCGCTACTTAGCTCTTAAAAGAATAACCGATTTTAATCCAAATATTTACGGAATTGTCTTTTGCAGAACACGATCTGAAACCAAAAATGTAGCCGATAAATTGATTGCTGATGGCTATAGTGCTGATGCCCTTCACGGCGATTTATCGCAAGGACAGCGCGATATGGTTATGCAAAAATTTAGATCTAAACATTTACAACTTTTAGTAGCGACAGATGTGGCTGCAAGAGGTTTAGATGTAACAGATTTGACACATGTTATAAATTATAAATTACCAGACCAATACGAAGCCTACACACATAGAAGTGGCAGAACGGGTCGTGCTGGTAAATTAGGCGTTTCTATAGCTATTATTAACGGTAGAGAGAATCATAAATTAAGATCTGTTGAAAAGGTTATTTCAAAGAAATTTGAAATAAAATCTATTCCAAGCAGTAAAGATATCTGTACAAATCAACTTTTTAGCCTTATAAACAAGGTTAAAAACGTTGAAATAAACGAAGATGAAATTGATTCGTTTATGAAAAATATATATTCAGAATTAGAATATTTAAGTCGTGAAGAATTGATAAAACGCTTTGTAAGTGTTGAATTTAACCGCTTTTTAGCTTATTACGAAAATGCTAAAGACATAAATGGCGATGCAGGCAAATCATCTAGAAACCGATCAAGTGATAATTTTACACGCTATTATATCAGTCTTGGTAAATTAGATAAATTAACACCTGCCTCTCTTATAGGTTTGATAAATACCAACCTTAAAAAACACAATTTTGCTATAGGTGAAATTGAAATTTTAAAGAGTTTTTCATTTTTTGAAGTTGAGAATTCCGTTGAAGAATCTATTTTAGTTGACGCACTTAACAACCAAGAATTTAATGGCAGAACTATAAGTGTAGAAAAAACAACCAAGCCAAAAAGAAGAAGTGAAAGTAGAGGTTCTCGATTTAAAAAATCTGGGGGTTCTTTTAAATCAGATTCTTTTAGTCGTCGTAAAGGAAAAGGGAAAGACAAAGGTAAGTCTTGGGGAAGTAATGATAGCCGAAATTCGAAAAGTAAAAGAAGAAAATTTAGAGATTAAGAAATACTTTTCGTGATTTCTCGTACGCCTTTAAAAAATCAGCTTTCGACAAAAAGGGCTTTATATTTTTGTCTTCAAAATATTTAACCAACATCTCTGTAGGCATATTACCTGTCAATTCGTCTTTTGCCATTGGGCAGCCGCCAAAACCCAACATAGCCCCATCAAAACGCTTACATCCAGCATTATAAGCTGCATCTATTTTATCAAACCAAGTTGTAGGAGTTGTATGCAAATGCGCCCCAAATTCAATTTGAGGATACATAGGAATTAAATTTGAAAATAAATAAGAAATTGTTTTCGCTTCAGAAGCCCCAATAGTATCTGATAAAGACAATATTTTTACCCCCATATTTACAAGCGTTTCTGTCCATTTGGCTACAATATCTACATTCCAAGGGTCGCCATAAGGATTGCCAAAACCCATAGACAAATAGGCCACAACTTCTTTATGAGATTTAGTAGCAATCAATAATATTTTTTCTAATATTTTTAATGATTCCGTTCGCGTCCTACTTGTGTTACGCATTTGGAAGTTTTCTGAAATAGAAAATGGATAGCCTAAATAATTAATCTCTTCAAATTGAGAAGCTTCTTGCGCCCCACGTACATTGGCTACAATAGCTAAAAGTTTACTTTTTGTAGTAGATAAATCTAATTTTGACAGCACTGTAGCCGTATCGCGCATTTGCGGAATAGCTTTGGGCGATACAAAACTGCCAAAATCAATGGTGTCAAACCCTATTTTTAATAAACTATTTATATAGTCGGCTTTAACTTGAGTTTCTATAAAAGGTTTGATGCCTT
>CAZGZH010000130.1:0-5199 GCA_964529645.1 uncultured Flavobacteriaceae bacterium | reverse complement strand
CTAGCAGAGTATCCAAATGCGCCCAAAAGGTTTTGCGCTTTGGCTAAACCAATAGAGTCTGTGCTTACAACTAGTTGTTTTGTAGTTTCTATAGGGTTTGCAGGTACTTGTTTTTTGATTGCTGCAATAGAATCTTGCGTTTTTTGTTGTTGTATTTTTTCGGCTTCAGAGGGTTGGTTGGTGTACATCCAATAGAGCATAATAGCCCCTAATAAAACAAAACCTAAAAGTGAGTTAAGATCAAATTTTTTCTCTTCCATAATTATTAATATCTGTATAACAGGCTTCTAAATAAGCCTCGTTAATCGCGCACAAATGTAGTAAAATTTGTCGATAACTTTTATTGTAAGACTCTAAAGTTGGTTGTACTTTTATCGCTTTAAAAACAGTGTGAAAACAGGATACCTAAACAACCTTAACGACGTACAAAAACAAGCTGTTTTGCATAAAGACGGTGCTATGATTATTGTGGCTGGCGCAGGCTCTGGTAAAACACGTGTTTTAACATATCGCATAGCCCATTTGATGCAGCAAGGCGTTGATCCGTTTAATATTTTGGCACTAACTTTTACAAATAAAGCCGCACGCGAAATGAAAAAGCGTATTGCCACAATAGTAGGAGAGAGCGAAGCTAAAAATTTATGGATGGGTACTTTCCACTCGGTTTTTGCACGTATTTTACGTTCTGAGGCGGGTAAGTTGGGATTTCCATCTAATTTTACAATTTACGACACACAAGATTCTGTAAGGCTATTATCGAGTATTATTAAAGAAATGCAATTAGATACCGACAGGTATAAAGCCAAACAGGTACTCGGGCGTATTTCGCAATTTAAAAACAGTTTGATAACGGTTAAAGCCTATAATAACAGTGCCGATTTACAAGAAGCCGATAAACAAGCCAGTCGCCCTAAAATAGGTGAGATTTACAACAATTATGTCGAGCGCTGTTTTAAAGCAGGCGTGATGGATTTTGACGATTTGCTCTTGCGTACCAATCAATTATTATCGCAGTTTCCAGAAGTGTTGGCTAAATACCAAAACAAGTTTCGCTACATTTTGGTAGATGAGTACCAAGATACAAACCATTCGCAATATCTCATAGTCAAATCATTAGCAGACCGTTTTCGAAATATTTGTGTAGTGGGCGATGACTCGCAGAGTATTTACGCTTTTAGAGGCGCCAATATCAATAATATTTTAAATTTTCAGAAACATTTTGAGGATGTCAAGATTTTTAAACTAGAACAAAATTACCGTTCTACAAAAAACATCGTTCAGGCAGCTAACAGTGTCATAAAAAATAACAGAGCAAAATTAGATAAAGATATTTGGACGGCTAATGCCGAAGGTGATAAAGTAACTGTTAAACATACTTTTACAGATGGCGAAGAAGGGCGCTATGTTAGCGATACTATTTTTGATTTAAGTATGCAAAAGCAAGCAAAACCAACCGATTTTGCAGTGCTATATCGCACCAATGCACAATCGCGTGCCATAGAAGACGCCTTGCGTAAAAAAGATATTGCCTATCGAATATACGGTGGTTTGTCATTTTATCAGCGCAAAGAAGTAAAAGATGCTTTGTCTTATTTGCGATTATTAGTAAATCCTAAAGATGAAGAAGCCTTAAAACGTATTATTAATTATCCGGCAAGAGGTATCGGACAAACAACCGTAGAAAAATTGGTAGTTGCCGCTAACCATTACAAGCGTTCTATTTTTACCATTTTAGAAAATCTAGATAAAGTTGAGATTAATATCAATGCTGGCACCAAAATAAAATTGCAAAATTTTACGACGATGATGCAGAGTTTTAAGATATTCTCTGAGAATCACAATGCCTACGATACAGCACAGCACGTCGTTAATCAAACACATTTACTTAAAGATTTAGGAAAAGACGATACACCAGAAGGCATTAGTCGCATTGAAAATATACAAGAATTATTAAATGGCATAAACGATTTTATTGAGAAACAAACCGAAGAAGATTTAGACACCTCTCTGACGTCCTTTTTAGAAGATGTAGCGTTGGCAACCGATTTTGATAATGATAAAAAAGAAAATCAAGAGAGTGTATCACTTATGACAATTCACGCCGCAAAAGGCTTAGAATTTCCATATGTTTTTGTAGTGGGTTTAGAAGAAAATCTCTTTCCGTCTGCTATGAGTATGAATACGCGTGCCGAATTAGAAGAAGAGCGACGTTTGTTTTATGTGGCTTTAACCCGTGCCGAAAAAGCTGCCTTTTTATCATTGGCACAAACCCGTTACCGTTGGGGCAAATTAGTAGATGCCGAACCGAGTCGTTTTTTAGAAGAATTAGACGCTAAATATACCGAAGTACTTTCTAAACCCAAACGAAAAAATAGTGGCGGTTTATTAGATATTTTTGAAGCACCAAAAAAACAAAATCCATGGCAGTCTAAAAAGAATTTTACATATAAAAAAGCCACCAAACCAGAAGCGCCAAAACCAAAGCCTTTAGTAATTCCTAAGAATTTAAAGAAAATTAATACGGCTAGTATTGGCAAGACAAATTTATTCGACTCTAAATTAAGTGTTGGTAATTGGGTTGAACATGCGCGTTTTGGCAAAGGCGAAGTAAAACAGTTAGAGGGTGTTGGCGCTAATATAAAAGCCGAAATTAATTTTGAAAGAGAAGGCACAAAAAAATTACTTTTAAAATTTGCCAAGCTTAAAATAATAGGCTAATACTTTCGTTGTAAAATAGAATTAAAAGTGCTAATTTGCAAACCTTTATAAGACACTTATTACATATAAAAATAACGATACCTACAAATGGAATTTGACTTAGAATACAATGCAGAACGCTCACATTTAATAATCCCAGAATATGGGCGTCATATACAAAAATTGGTAGACCATTGTTTGGCGTTACCTACTCAAGAAGAACGCAATAAAATGGCAAAAGCCATTATTGAAGTTATGGGTAATTTACAACCTCATTTAAGAGATGTACCCGATTTTAAGCACAAATTGTGGGACCAGCTTTTTATAATGGCCGATTTTAAATTAGATGTAGAATCACCTTATCCATTACCTACAAAAGAACATTTCGAAGAAAAGCCGGACACTTTGGCTTACCCTAAATCGGCTTCAAAATACCGTTTTTATGGCAATAATATTCAGATTATGATTGACACCGCTAATAGTTGGGAAGCTGGCGATTTAAAAGACGCTTTGACATATACTATTGCCAATCATATGAAAAAGTGCTATTTAAACTGGAACAAAGACACTGTTGATGATAGTGTTATTTTTGAGCATTTATTTGAATTATCTGAGGGTAAAATAGACCTTAGAAATAAGGAAGAAGTTTTGTCAGACAGTTCTGTACTTATTCGCAAACGTGTTGTGAATAAACATAACAACAAGAAAAATAATAAAAATCAGCGTTATAAAAAGCGTTAAAAAATGGCTACATTTAAAATAGAAGGCGGTCATAAATTACATGGTACCATAACGCCTCAAGGCGCAAAAAATGAAGTACTGCAAATTCTCTGTGCGGTTTTATTAACCCCAGAAGAAGTAATCATCAATAATATTCCCGATATTAGAGATGTCAATAAACTCATTGCGATTCTTAAAAAATTAGGTGTAAAAGTCAAACAATTAGCTAAAAATAATTTCAGTTTTAAAGCCGATGAACTCGATTTAAATTATTTAGAATCAGAAGCTTTTAAAACAGAAGGCAGTGGCTTACGAGGCTCTATTATGATTGTGGGACCGCTTTTAGCGCGTTTTGGTAAAGGTTATATTCCAAGACCAGGAGGCGATAAAATAGGACGTCGTCGTCTCGACACACATTTCGAAGGTTTTATAAAACTAGGCGCTACTTTTAGATATAATGCTTCTGAATATTTTTACGGCGTAGAGGCTAAAGAACTCAAAGGAACGTATATGTTACTCGATGAGGCTTCGGTTACAGGGACTGCCAATATTGTAATGGCAGCAGTTTTGGCTACAGGCACTACTACAATTTACAATGCAGCTTGCGAGCCTTATTTACAACAACTTTGTAAAATGTTAGTGCGTATGGGCGCTACTATTTCTGGCATAGGCTCGAACATGCTGAGCATTACAGGTGTTAAATCTTTAAAGGGTTGTACGCATACGGTTTTACCCGATATGATTGAAATTGGCAGTTGGATTGGTATGGCCGCCATGACAAAATCGGCTTTGACCATTAAAAATGTGAGCTGGGAAAACTTGGGTTTGATTCCGCGTGTTTTCGAAAAAATGGGTATCAAACTCGAAAGAAAAGGCGATGATATTTTTGTGCCAGCACAAGAAAGTTACGAAATACAGAATTTTATAGATGGCTCTATTTTAACAGTTTCAGATGCCCCTTGGCCTGGATTTACACCAGATTTACTCAGTATTATTTTGGTAATAGCCACACAAGCTAAAGGCAGTGTACTCATACATCAAAAAATGTTCGAAAGTCGTTTATTCTTTGTCGATAAACTGATAGATATGGGCGCCAAAGTTATTTTGTGCGATCCCCATCGTGCTACGGTAATTGGTATGAATCACGAGTCGCAATTAAAAGCCACAACAATGACATCTCCAGATATTAGGGCTGGGATTTCTCTTTTAATAGCCGCTTTATCTGCCGAAGGCACAAGTACCATTCACAATATTGAACAAATCGACCGTGGTTACGAAGCTATTGACGAGAGGTTACGTGCTATTGGTGCTAAAATAACTAGAATTGATTAAGCCACTTTTTTTGGTAAATTTCCCTTTTCATTTTAAGCAATTTAAACAACTGTGACATTTTGACATTTATATGTAAATGGCAGAAAAATTGCTAGAGCATGTAGAAGATTTAAGAATAAAAATTATGAGTAAAAAAGATAAAGACCAGAAAGAACAAGAGGTTAAACCCAAAAAAGCGGCAAAACCTACTAAAAAGGATGTTGAAAAAGCACTTAAAGAAGAAGTTAGGCAAGAAAAAGATAAATTTTTACGCCTTTTTGCTGAATTCGAAAATTATAAAAAACGCACAACCAAAGAGCGTATTGAATTATACAGTACTGCCAATCAAGAATTGATGATAGCTTTATTGCCTGTTTTAGACGATTTTGACAGAGGTTTAGTTGAACTTGAAAAAACGGCTGAAAAAAGTGTTTTAGAAGGTATAAAACTCATCCATAACAAATATAAAAG
>CAZGZH010000129.1:0-5215 GCA_964529645.1 uncultured Flavobacteriaceae bacterium | reverse complement strand
GATAAAATAGCTACAACCAAATATTTTTTAAAAAAAGCCAAAAAATTTATATCGAGAGGTGGCAATCTTATTTTGGTAAGATTACCTTCTAGTGGTGGCTATAGACTTGGAGAAAATAAATTTTTATCAAGAGAAAAATTTTGGAATGCGTTACTTACACAAATTGATGTGAAATCGTATCATTTTGAAGATTATGAACAATTAAAAAATCTAAGCTGCCCAGAAGAGTCTCATTTAAGCAAAAAAGATGCTCAATATTTAACTACTGAGCTCGCAAAGATTATGATAAATGACAATGCTATTACTAACTTAAATATCAATTAATTATGTTATTCAATTCCTTAAGTTTTATAGTTTTTTTAATTATTGTAATAGCACTCTACTACTCCAAAATATTTAACTGGACCAACAAAAAGAGATTGCTTCTCTTAGCCAGTTATATTTTTTATGGTTTGTGGAATCCACCTCTTGTTATATTATTATGGATTTCGACTTTTGTAGATTGGTTAGCAGGTAAAAGATTAGCTGTAGAAGAAGATAAAAGAAAACGCTTGTACTGGCTGCTTTTAAGTATGTGTATAAACCTAGGCTTTTTAACCTTTTTTAAATATGGGGATTTCTTTTTAGACAATTTCACCTTTTTAGTGAATCGTGTCGGAATCGATTTCCATCCTCAAAAAATGGATATCATTTTACCAATGGGTATTTCATTTTATACATTTCAAACAATGTCCTACACAATAGATATGTATAATAAAAAAATTAAACGTGCCAGAACATTTTTAGATTTTGCTTTATATGTTACTTTTTTTCCACAACTAGTTGCTGGCCCTATTGTTAGAGCTCAAGATTTAATCAGTCAATTTTACGAAGAAAAAAGAGCTACGGCTAAACAATTTATTTGGGGCTTATTTTTATTGACTCTAGGGTTATTTCAAAAAGTTGTTATGGCTGATACTTTATTATCAGGAACTGTTGATACAGTTTATGGCTCAACAAAAATATTGAATTTTTGGGATGCGTGGATGGGTACACTAGCCTTTTCGGGACAGATTTTTTTCGATTTTGCAGGTTATTCTACCTGTGCCATTGGCATTGCTTTAATGTTAGGTATTACTTTACCTGATAATTTTAAATATCCTTATGCTTCTTTAGGTTTTTCAGACTTATGGAAACGTTGGCATATTTCATTATCGTCTTGGTTAAAAGATTATTTATATATCCCTTTAGGAGGTAATAGAAAAGGTATTATAAGAATGTACGTTGCCTTGATGTTAACCATGCTAATTGGCGGAATGTGGCATGGCGCGGCTTGGACATTTATTGTGTGGGGAGGCCTACATGGTATTTATTTAATATTAGAACGCCTACAACGCAAACATATTCCGTTTAAAATAACAAAGTACAACGGGATGTTTTTAGCTTTCACAACATTTACTTGTGTAAATATTACTTGGGTCTTTTTTAGAGCAAAAGAATTTGTAACTGCTAAAAATATGATAAGCTCTATGTTTTATTTAAATCCTGATGGTGCAAAAATTTTACAAACATTTGAAATTCTAAAGGTAGCTATTATAATTAGCCTTCTATTTATTAGTCATTGGTTTATGAGAGATACTTCTGTTAAAGACCTATCTAAAAAAATGAGTCCTATTGCCTTAGCTACTGTATGGACTATAATGATTTCTTTAATTATTATAGCCCAAGGTAGTGGCGAACAATTTATTTATTTTCAATTTTAATTTTAAAATTTTAAACGGGTCGGTGTGTGAATTTTTAACCTGTTTATAGCAACGTAAAATGACAAAACTCTTTAACAACATTCGCAAAGAACTGGTTGCAGACAAACCCTCTACAGCCCGTACCACAAACTATTTAAAATATGCCATTGGCGAAATTATTTTGGTAATGATAGGTATATTATTGGCCTTGCAGGTAAATACTTGGAATCAAAACAGAGTGGCCTCTCATAAAGAAAAGGTTTTATTAAAAGAGTTGCACCAAGAGTTTATAAACAATAAAATACAGTTAGATACTGTGTTGAAATACCACAATATAGCACTTAAAAGTGTCAATGCCGTCATAGCAGAATTCCCAATTAATTTAAAAACCATTAACCTAGATTCTCTATCTAAGAAATTTGACGGGTTTGGGTATCGTTACACCTTTAATCCATCGCAGGGCGTTATAAAATCTTTGGTAAATACCTCTACTTTCGAAATTATTTCTAATGACACACTCCGCCGACTTTTAATTAGCTGGAATGATGTTTTGGCCGATTATCAAGAAGAAGAAATCATTGCTGCTAATAATCTGATTGACCATATTATGCCTTATTTTAATAGACACTCATCTTCTGGAGGAAATTTTAAAGATAAGAGGTTAGATTTAAAATTTTTAACAACAATCGAGTTTGAAAATCAATTCTATGACAGGCAAAATAACTTAGAAAATATTATAGGAAATGGTTCAAAAGGGGCATTAAGAAACGTTATAGAATTAACAACCATAAAAAAGACTATTAATAAAATTATAGCGCTTTCTAAAACTGAATAATAATGGCGAAATTCTTTAATATTATCGAAAAAAAATTGCATTGACAAAACCAAAGGTCTAGCAGATTTTTGGTTGAGATACCTCCCGATAGCTATCGGGACGGCTAACTAAATTAAAATATTATGACTAAATTATTCAACAAAATAAGGAAAACTCTAGTTGCAGATAAACCCTCTACAACCCGTACAACAAATTACCTAAAATACGCTATTGGCGAAATTGTATTAGTAGTTATAGGTATTCTTATTGCATTAAGCATAAATAATTGGAATGAACACAGAAAAAACACAAACCAAGAATTAAAACTTTTACACTCTTTTAAAATAGGATTAGAAAAAGATTTATTAGATATAGATTCTAATATTAGCAGTCATACGAAAGGATTAAATTCTGCAAACTTGATTTTAGATTTGTTAGAAAAAAATCAACCATATAATGACTCGTTAGCCAAACATTTTAGTAACGTTATGGAACCAAGTAGGTTTGTAAATTCAACAAGTGCTTTTGAAACACTTAAATCTAAAGGGATTGACCTTATTACAAACGAAGATTTAAGAAACCAATTAATTAATGTATATGATGCGCAATATACTTTTTTTCAATATGGAGAAGATTCATTTTTGGAGGTACAAAAAATCGGATCACTAAATATTTTTTCCTCTCGTTTTGAAGAGTCTTTTAACTATGATTTAGCAGATTTTAACGATTTTCATGGTGAAATAGTCCCCCTTAATTTTGAAAACTTAAAAACCGACCAAGAGTTCCTGTATTATTTTAAATCTTTAAAAAACAGAATTAATGTATTTGTAAACTTTCATTACAAAAAATTAAGAGCTCACGTAGTTGAACTTATGAATGCAATTGATAGTGAAATTGAAAAAATTGAAAGCCAATGATTAAATTCTTTAGTAGTATCCGTAAAAAATTGGTTGCAGACAAACCCTCTGCAACACGCACTACAAACTATCTAAAATACGCCATTGGCGAAATTGTGTTGGTAATGATTGGTATTTTGTTGGCTTTACAAGTAAATAACTGGAACGAAGAACGTCAAAACACAAAGCTTGAAAAATTATTGCTAACACGTTTGGCTCAAGACCTCAAAGCTCAAATAGAGGAAATAGATATCTCAACACAACATGCTTATAAAATAATAGCTACTGGCAATACGATTCTCGGTAAAATGGGAGAATCATATTCAGCTGATTTTAATAGTTATAATGATAAAACTAGGCGTGTGTTTTTCCAAAAAGCTATTGTTGCATATAAAGACAGTCTTAATACCCTAACTTTTGGACAATCACTAGGTTCATTATGCAAAGAGCGCAGTGTCGATTTATTCAACTTCACGTATAAAGAAATTTTATCTACTGGAGATTTTGATGTTATCAAGAATCAAAAAATAAAAGAACATTTATCTCAATACTACTTATTGTTTACCGATTTATTAGATATACAAGGTGATTTATTCGAAGCCGTAGATGATTATAAAAACATACTCACCAAAAATAATATACCAATAGTTAACACTTTGTCTTATAATGATGTGATGCTAAAAATAAAAGACCAAGAAAATTTTAATGTCATTTTAAAAAATTTAATTTGGGGTACAGCACACTCTATTTCACTATTCGAAAAGTTTTTTAAAAAAAGTGGTAACGATCTCATTGTAGAAATTGAAAAGTATAAAAAACAACTTTAGTCATAATATTAAATTTTGCAAAACTAGCTATGATAAAATTCTTTAGACACATAAGAAAAGAACAAATGGGAACAGGAAAAACAGGTAAGTACCTAAAATACGCTATTGGCGAAATTGTATTGGTGGTTATAGGTATCCTTATTGCATTAAGTATTAATAATTGGAATCAAACAAGGAAAACCAATATCGAAGAACAACAAGCTTTAATAAATATTCAAAGAGACTTTTTAATTAACAAAATACTTTTAACCGAGTTAGTAAACAACACACAACTTTCTATTAAAACTGGTATTGAAATACTTAATTATACAGGACATAAAAAAAAGCCAAAATCTCAAGAAGACTTTAATGTGCTACTTAATGATATATTTAACAATAACCCTTATTATCCACAAAATGGGTTTTTAGATGACTTGTTGAATTCAGGTAAATTAGGAATTTTCAAAAATGTTGAGTTAAGAAACTTGTTGTCTTCTTGGAAACCCAATTTAGAAATTTTAAACGAAAAGTTTTTTTCAAGTGATGCCAACGAAATTATTTTCAACAACTACGTCATTAAAAATGCAAGTTGGTTGAATGCTGATGAAGTTATGACTGGTAAACGAAGTGTCAAGTTTCCTAAATCGGGTTTTGAAATAGATAATAGGAATTTGCTTAACAAAATTGAATTCGAAAATTTAACTGAAAACTTTACTATTGGTTTAGATAATTATTTATCTAAACAAAAAGAGGCTTTAAAATTGCTCAATAATATTCTACAATTAATACGAACAGAAATAGACAAAAACAATGGCAAAACTATTTAACAACATCCGTAAAAAACTGGTTTCAGAAAAAACCTCTGTAAACCGAACAACTAACTATCTTAAATATGCCATTGGCGAAATTGTGTTGGTAGTTATAGGTATTTTGATTGCCTTGCAGATTAATAATTGGAACGAACACAGAAAGAACATA
>CAZGZH010000128.1:0-5288 GCA_964529645.1 uncultured Flavobacteriaceae bacterium | reverse complement strand
TCGGGGTGTAGCGTAGCCCGGTTATCGCGCCACGTTTGGGACGTGGAGGCCGCAGGTTCGAATCCTGCCACCCCGACCAACAAAAGCTGAACCAATTGGTTCAGCTTTTTTGTTTTCTCAAGGTTGAAGCGTGCTTCAAAACTGTAGAGAGAACAAAAAAGGCTTTAAAGCGAAGCTTTTACAGCTTTTGTTGCGCAACGAACCCTCACTCAGGATCAGCGTAGCTAATCCTGAAGTTTACTTCTTCAAAACCACAGTTATTTTAAGCCGCGTTTTTTAACCAGGGCATCAATTTTAGGAGCACGTCCTCTAAATTCCTTATATAAATCCATGCCTTTTTTTGTGCCACCTTGACTGAGCATACGTCTGTATTTTTTAGCAGTAGCTTGGTCGAATACATTACCTGTTTCTTTAAAAGCTTGAAAAGCATCGGCATCTAAAACTGCAGACCATAAATAGCTGTAATAACCAGCAGAATACCCACCACTAAAAATGTGGGCGAAATAGGGACTCCGATAACGTGGAATAATTTCTTTAATTAAGCCCAATCTGTCCATTTCCTTTTTCTCAAAAGCATTAGATTTTTTACGTGTGGTGTCTTTAAGCGTATGCCAAGCCATATCTAAATAAGCAGCAGCCATATACTCAACAGTTCTAAACCCTTCGTTAAAATCGTTCGCGTCATTCATACGTTTAATCATTTCGTTAGGAATAACTTCTCCTGTTTTATAGTGTTTAGCATATAGTTTAAGAACTTCGGGTTCGCTCATCCAATTTTCCATAACTTGAGATGGAAATTCAACAAAATCTCTTGGAACATTAGTGCCTGAAAGCGATTTGTATTTTACTTTAGAAAATAGCCCGTGTAAGGCATGGCCAAATTCGTGAAAGCATGTTTGTGCTTCAGTAAACGATAAAAGAGAAGGGGTGTCTTTTGTAGGCGGAGGGAAATTAAAATTGGTAGTGACAATGGGATACACCATTTTATCGACGTTAGACTGGCTTCTAAGGGCATTCATCCAAGCGCCACCTCTTTTACTTTCTCGGGCAAAGAAATCCATATAAATTACGCCTAGATGACTACCATCGGCTTCAAGAACTTCAAAAACTTGTTGGTCTTTATGCCATTTTGGAACATTGTTTAAGGGTTTAAAAGTGAGTCCGAAAAGTTTTTTAGCCAACATAAACACACCTTGTCTTACCGCTGTAAATTCAAAATAAGGACGTGTTTCTTCTTCATTAAAATTATATTTTTCTTTTCTTAATTTTTCAACATAATAACGCCAATCACTAGCATTGAATGTGCCTTTAACACCTTCTTTTTTCATCATTTTAGCCAAGGCATTGCGTTCTCTTTTAGCACGATTGAGGGCGGGATTCCATAAATTATCCATAAAATTATAAACAGCGTGAGGTGTTTCTGCCATATTATCAGATAAAATATAAGCGGCATGGGTTTTATAGCCTTTTAAATGCGCTATTTTAATACGAATAGAAGCCATTTCTTCTAAAACAGCATTGTTGTCATTTTCATTGGCATTATTACCACGCATAGCGTAACCGTCAAATATTTTTTTGCGTAAAGCCCTGTTGGGCGAGGCTTGTAAAAATGGATTGATACTGGGGCGCTGTAATGTAAAAGACCACCCATTTTTATGACCTCTTTTTGTGGCTTCTTTGGCAGCTATTGCACGTAAGCTCTGCGAAGCATTGCCTAAGTCTTTTGGGTTAGTGATATAGAGTTCAAAATTATTGGTTTCTTTTAACAAGTTGTCACCAAATTTTTGAGATAAAACAGCTAATCTACTGTTAAGTAGGCGTAGTTGAGCTTGTTTGTCTTTGCTTAGGTTTACACCCGCTCTTATAAAACCTTTATGCGTTTCTTCTAATAATTTGATATCTTCATTACTTAAATTTAGTTTTTCTCTTTGCTGATAAACAGAATCAACTCTTTTAAAAAGCTTCGGATTCAGATTAATATTATCCCAATGTTTAGATAATTCAGGTGCCAAAGTTTTACTGGTTTTGTTTAAGATATCATTTGTGTTAGCACCATTAACGGCATAAAAAACGCTTGTAACTTTATTTAATGTGCTGCCACTTAATTCTAGAGCTAAAATGGTATTTTTAAAATTAGGAGCTTTTTTGTTATTGATAATGGTTTCTATTTCGTCATTGTGTTCTTTTATGCCTTCAAGTATGGCGGGTAGATAATCGTCGCTTTTAATTCTATCGAATGGGGGAACTCCAAAAGGTGTATTCCATTCGCTTAATAAAGGATTTTGAGTTTTTGTTTTTTGTTCCATATTACAAGCGCTTAGCAAGAGAAAACTTGCGAGAACAAATAAAATACTTGTTTTCATAAATGTTGTTTTTAATAAATAGGTTAGTCAAATTATGTGTGCTTAGAATGTCTAAAATTAAGGTTTATAAATTAAAGAATACTGATAATTGTCAGTAAGGTGTTTTATGTGTAAAAAAATTTAGAGCTATTACTTTTAAATTGACTAAACAATATGTTATTTTTGCACTTCATTATTCGGGATGTGGCGCAGTCCGGTTAGCGTACACGGCTGGGGGCCGTGTGGTCGCAGGTTCAAATCCTGTCATCCCGACTAAGTAAAAAAGTGATGCGAAGGCATCACTTTTTTTATACCAAAAAGTGTCTCAAATTTAGTTTGAGTAAGCTTTTTGGTATAAAAAAAGGAGAAAGGCGCTAGCCTTTACTTTTTTATTTACAACGAGGGTTTATAAGGATTATGTAAATCCTGATTTATTTGAACAAAAATTAATCCTTTAACACTGCTGTTTATTTCCCCTTTTAATTTCATAAATTTGTAAAAAAAATAAATCTAAAGATATGCTCATAATTGGAATTGCAGGTGGCACAGGTAGTGGTAAAACAACTGTTGTAAATCAGATTTTAAACGAGTTACCAGATGATGAGGTGACAGTTATTTCTCAAGATTCTTATTATAACAAAAATTCTAATTTATCTTATAAAGAACGTACAAAAATTAACTTCGACCACCCGAAAGCCATAGATTTTGATCTTTTGGTATCGCATCTTAAAGCCTTAAAAAAGGGTAAAACTGTTGAGCAGCCAATTTACTCTTTTGTAACCCATAACCGTACATCAGACACACTGGTTACACATCCTAGAAAAGTAATTATTGTAGAGGGTATTTTGATTTTTAACAACAAAGAATTACGAGATCTTTTCGATATTAAAATATTTGTTCATGCCGATGCCGATGAACGCCTTATCCGTCGTACCAGACGCGATATTACAGAACGCGGTAGAGATATAAACGAAGTGTTAACACGTTACCAAGACACCTTAAAGCCTATGCATCAGCAATTTATAGAGCCTACTAAGAATTTTGCCGATATCATTATACCAAATGACCGCTACAACACTGTAGCTGTAGATATTGTAAGAACTGTTATCAACGAACGTTTATGACACTAAAGCAAATCCGTCAAAATAAATTAGTAAAAATATTAAGTAACAAATACGTACTTATTTTACTCGTTTTTATTGTTTGGATGCTTTTTTTTGATGAGAATTCTTACCTCACACACCGTGATTTAAATAAAGAAATAGATAAGTTAGAAAAGTCTATTAATTACTATTCTAAAGAAATAGCAAAAGATAAAAAAATAATCAATCAGTTAAGAGATAGTAATAAGCTTGAAAAATATGGTCGCGAAACCTATTTTTTTAAACGTGATAGCGAAGATGTTTATATAATTGAGTTTGATACTGTAAAAAAATAATATATGGCTAAGCTTACTTTTGAAGAATTCAGCCCCGTTTCTGAAAAGCAATGGAAACAAAAGATTCAGTTCGATTTAAAAGGCGCCGATTATAATAAAATTTTACTCACGCATACCAATGAAGGGCTGACTATAAATCCTTTTTACCATAAAGAAACAGCCCAATTTTTAGATGTAAAAGTACCTGATGACAGCTTTAAAATCTGTCAAAATATTTTTATTGATGACGTTTTTATTGCCCAAAAATTGGCAAACGAAGCTTTAGAAAAAGGGGCAACAGCTCTTAATTTTACGGCCGATGCTCCTTTTGATATCGAAAATCTTTTTAAGGATTTTAAAGCCACACCCGATGTCAAAATATATTTTAAACTCAATTTTTTGTTGCAAAGCTTTGCGTCAGATCTTTTAAAAAATACTTCTAAATACACAGTCTTTTTAAATAGTGACATTATTGGTCGTTTAGCCCAAACGGGTAATTGGTTTTTTAACAATAAAAAGGATCATAATATTTTGTCAAAAATCTTATTAGAAGCACCCAAAAACGTATCTATTTTAGGAATTGCTGCTGATTTATATCAAAATGCGGGGGCTAATATTGTGCAGCAAGTAGCGTATGCTTTAAGTCATTTAAATGACTATTTTAATGCTTTCGCGGAAGGGATTTTAACTCCTCAAAAAGCTAAAGAAATTCAGATAAACTTTGCCATTGGTAATAATTACTTTTTAGAAATAGCCAAATTACGCGCTTTTAGATACTTATTTGACGTACTCGTTAGCGACTATAATTACGATTATGTGCCTGTTATTTATGCAGAACCCTCCTTGCGAAATAAATCTATTTACGATTACAATGTCAATATGTTGCGCACAACGACCGAATGTATGAGTGCCATTTTAGGCGGCTCAGATGTAATAAGTAATGTCTCTTATGACGCCTTGTTCCATAAATCAAATGCCTTTGGCGAGCGTATTGCACGGAATCAATTACTCATTTTACAAGAAGAAAGCTATTTTAAACACACTCAAAAAGCTGTAGAAGGCACTTATTATATTGAAACTTTAACAGCCCAAATAGCCGAAAAATCTTTGCAATTATTTAAAGAAATCGAAAAGAAAGGCGGCTTTGTCAATCAATTATTCTCTGGTGTTATTCAACGTAAAATTGCAGAAAATGCACAAAAAGAACAGATTCAATTTGACACTGGAGAACTAAATTTAATAGGTAGTAATAAATATCCAAACCCTGACAATAAAATGGATGATGACTTAGAATTGTATCCTTTTATAAAAACAAGACCTTATAAAACACTTATGCAACCTATTGTGCCAAAACGTTTAGCAGAAAAATTAGAACAAGAAAGGTTGGCTAAAGAAACCAAAAGATAAAATGTCTAGAAAAGATATCCAACATATAAGTATAAATAACAAATCTCAAAAATCAAATTCTAAAAGTTTTAAGCATGAGAATTATGCAGCAGGAAAAATACCATAAATAAAAAAAACAAAAA